>NZ_JBHUQX010000146.1:0-20361 GCF_042674225.1 Streptomyces sp. NPDC056948 | reverse complement strand
CCTCCGTGCCCCACGGAGGGGCGGACCGTTTTGCCGTGCTTCACCTGAACTCATCGAATTCTCAACACTCTTCCCCTTCCGGGCCGGAACTCTCCGGAATGCCTCGAACACTGTTCGTCATATGTTCGAATGGCAGGCGGGCGGGTATCAATTCGGCACGTGCCGCAGGCAGTGACCGGGAACGGATGGTCAATTTCCGTTTCGGGTCGCTCCATTGGCGGGCGATCAGTAGCCTCTGCTCGAACACCGGATCGCCTACGCCTTGGAGAGATAGATGGAGCGTCCCGCCTGGGCCCCACGGAGCATCGACATCTCGGTGCCCAGCGTTTCCCGGATGTACGACTTCTATCTGGGCGGATCGCACAACTTCGAGGTCGACCGGGAAGCGGCCCGCAGGGCCATGGAGTTCCTGCCGGGCCTCCCCAAGATCGTGCAGGCGAACCGGGCGTTCATGCGCCGCGCCGTGCGCTACGCGGCCGACCAGGGCATCACCCAGTTCCTGGACATCGGCTCCGGCATCCCCACCTTCGGCAATGTGCACGAGGTGGCCCAGACGGCCAGCCCCGGCGCGCGCGTGGTGTACGTCGACCACGACCCGGTGGCCGTGGCACACAGCCAGGCGGTCCTGGAGGGCAACGACGGCGCGGGCGTCGTCGCCGCGGACCTCCGCAAGCCCCAGGACATCCTGAGCAGCCCCGAGGTGGAGCGGCTGATCGACCTGAATCAGCCAGTGGCCCTGCTCCTCGTTGCCATACTTCACTTCGTGGAAGACGAGGACGACCCGTACGGGGCGGTGGCCGAGCTGCGGGAGGCGCTCGCGCCCGGCAGCCTGCTCGTGCTCACGCATGCCTCCTACGAGGGGATCCCGCTGTCGCCGGAGCGGGCCGGGGGTGCGGTGGACGTGTACGAGGAGATCCGCAACCCGCTGATCATGCGCTCGCGCGAGGAGATCGCGCGGTTCTTCGAGGGGTACGACATGGTGGAACCCGGACTGGTGGCGATGCCACGCTGGCGGCCCGACACCGCACCGGAGGACGAGGATCCCTACGCGTTCTCCGGTTTCGCGGGCGTGGGGCGTACGGCGTGATCGCGGAACCGGACGGGCCGGAGGACAGACTGCGCAGATTCGCGACGATCTGGAGCCGGGCGGTCTACCCGGTGACCTCGACGTCGTCGACCCGCCCGGAGTTCGAGGAGGAACTGCTGCCGCTGGCCCGGCGGCTGAGCGACGCACTGCTGGCCCGGGCCTTCGACTCCGACGAGGGCAAGGCCGTGGGCGCCGCCCTCGTGGACGCGCACTGCACCGACCCCGAGGCGCTCAGCCACACGCTGGACTGCGTGGACGCCTACCTGGTCCTGTACTGCGGGGGTGACGGCGACCAGGAGGACCTGAGGGCGCGCTGCGCGCGACTGCAGCACGCGATGTCCGCCGGCTTCGCCCGGGCGCTGCGCGAGCGGACGCTGGCCGAGCAGGAGGCCATCGCCGAGGCCGCCCTCAAGGCGCAGGGCGTGGTGGCCCAGGCCCTGCACGCGAGCGAGGCCCGGTTCCGGGCGGTCTTCGAGGGCGCTGCCATAGGCATCGGCATGGCCGACCTCGAGGGCAACATCCTGCAGGTCAACGGCGCGTTGCTGCGCATGTTCGGGATCTCCGAGCAGGCCTTGCGCAGCCGCAACGTCATGGAGTGGACCCACCCCGACGACGCGCCGCAGACCTGGCGGCTCTACGACGAGCTCGTACGCGGCGAGCGGGAGCACTACCACCTGGAGAAGGCGTTCTACCGCCCTGACGGAACGGCCCTGTGGACCAACCTGACGGTCTCGCTGCTGCGCGACGCCGACGGCGATCCGCAGTATCAGCTCGCCCTCATGGAGGACACCACCGAGCGGCGGCTGCTCAACCTGAGGCTGCGCTACGAGGCCACGCACGACGCGCTGACCGGCCTGCCGAACCGCACCTTCTTCTTCGAGCGCCTGGAGAAGGCACTGGGCGCCGGGGAAGGCCAGCGGTTCGGGCTGTGCTACCTCGACCTCGACGGCTTCAAGACCATCAACGACAGCCTGGGCCACGCGGCCGGCGACCGGCTGCTGGTGGAGGTCGCCGACCGGCTGCAGTCCTGCGCCACCGCGCCCGGCGAGATGGTCGCCCGGCTCGGCGGCGACGAGTTCGTGGCGCTGACCACCGGCCGCGACACCCAGCGCGAGGTCGACGAGCTCGCGGGCCGCATCATGAACGCGCTGCTCGCGCCGATCAGTGTCGACGGCCGGGAGCTGACCGTGCGCGGCAGCATCGGCATCGTCGAGGGCCCGGCGGGGGAGCGCAGCCCGGCGGAGGTGCTGCGCAGCGCCGACATCACCATGTACCGGGCCAAGTCGGCGGGCGGCAACCGTTTCGAACTCGCCGACCCCGAGGCCGACGCCCGCGCCATCACCCGGCACGGCCTGACCACGGCCCTGCCGACCGCGCTGGAGCGGGGCGAGTTCTTCATCGAGTACCAGCCGCTGGTCCACCTCGGCGACGGCAGCGTCCGGGGAGCCGAGGCCCTGGTGCGCTGGCTGCACCCGCAGCACGGCGTGCTCGGCCCGGACCGCTTCATCCCGCTCGCCGAGCACACCGGGCTGATCGTGCCGCTGGGCCGGTGGGTCCTGGAACAGTCGGTACGGCAGGCCCGCGAGTGGCGGGAACTGCGCGGCGGCGCGGAGGCCGCGGGCCCGCTGCGGATCAACGTCAACCTCTCGCCCTGCCAGCTCACCCACCCCGGCCTGGTCCAGGACACCGTCGACATCCTGGAGCGCACAGGCATCGAACCGGACGCGCTCTGCCTGGAGGTCACGGAGTCGGCGCTGATCGGCGCGGACGACGACCTGCTGAAGCCGTTGCGCCGGCTGGCGGAGATGGGCGTCGACATCGCCCTGGACGACTTCGGCACGGGCTACTCCAACCTCGCCAACCTGCGCCGGCTGCCGGTGAGCATCCTGAAACTGGACCGCTCCTTCACCCAGAGCATGCAACAGTTCCCGGCCGACCCCGTCGACCTCAAGATCGTCGAGGGAATCGTCTCCCTGGCCCACAGCCTGGACCTCGCGGTCACGGTCGAGGGCGTGGAAACGGGCGCGCAGGCCGAGCAGTTGCGCATACTCGGCTGCGACACGGCCCAGGGCTGGTACTACGCCCGCCCGGGCCCCCCGGAGCGCCTGCACGAACTGGCCCTGGTCGACGCAACGGGCTAGGGGGCAGTGCCTCCAGGGGCGCGGGGCTGTGTTCGATATGCGGCTCCGCCGCGTGGGCACGACCAGCCAAGGACAACCCGCACCCTCGAACGGCACTCACACACAACGGCGCCCCCGAAACCGCCTCACCGCTCAAGCAACATCCGCTGCAACTCCCGAGCAGCCCGAGGCGGAGCCACATCACTGCGGTGTGCGAGTGCGATCGTGCGGTGGAGGCCGGGTCTGGCCAGCGGCGTCACCCGCAAACCAGGCCCCGACCTCGCCGCCACCATCCGCGGCACCACCGCAACCCCCAACCCCGCCCGCACAAACCCCAGCACCGCATCCATCTCCCCACCCTCCACCGCGAAGTCGGGCTCGAACCCCTCGGCACGACACGCCGCCACGGTCAGCTCCCGCAGGTCGTACCCGTGCCGGAACATCACCAGCCGCTCACCCTCCAGATCGGCAATGCGCACCGTGCGCGAGCCCCGGCCGGGTCGCGGCGCGTCGGGTGAGGAGACCACCACAAGATCCTCCCGCAGCAGCTCCACCGTGGTCAGCGCCGGTGACGGCGTCGGCAGCGGCAGCACGACCAGCGCCAGATCCAGCGCGCCACGCGCCAGCTCCCGCACCAGATCATGAGAGCCGCCCTCCTCGATCAGCAGCCGGATCCCCGGGTAGCGATCATGGAACGCGCGCAGCACATCCGGCAGCAGCCCCGTGCACACACTCGGCGTCGCCCCCAGCCGCACCCGCCCCCGCCGTAGCTGCGCCAGTTCCTGCACCTCGTGCCGGGCCGTGTCCGCGTCGGCCAGGATCCGCCGGGCCAGGGGCAGCAGCGCTTCCCCGGCGTCCGTGAGCGTGATGTTGCCGCGTGCGCGCCGGAACAGGTCCGCTCCCAGTTCCCGCTCCAGCGCCTTGATCTGCTGCGACAACGACGGCTGCGCGACATGGACCAGATCGGCGGCCCGGGTGAAGTGCCGGGTCTCGGCGACGGCCACGAAGTACTGGAGCTGCTGGAACTGCATACTCGTACGATAGCCCCGGCCTATGGAATCAAGCCGGACCATGTCTTGGACCGATCGGCCGCGCGTCCGTAGCGTTCTGGCCATGGCTCTGGCAACGCGGACGGACCGACGGCCGTCCATGGCACGCACCGTGTGGGACTCCACCCTCGGCAAGAAGACCGTGATGGCGGTCAGCGGGCTGATCATGCTGCTGTACCTGGTCGTCCACATGATCGGAAACCTGAAGATCTTCTTCGGGGCAGGCGAGTTCAACGACTACGGGCACTGGCTGCGGGTCGTCGGAGAGCCGTTCATGCACTACGGGTGGACGCTCTGGCTCGTCCGGATCGTGCTGGTCGTCGCCGTCGTCGCGCACGCCACCTCGGCGTACCAGCTCAGCCGCCGCGACATCAAGGCGCGCCCGAGCAAGTACGTGCACAAGAAGCCGCGGGCCAGCTACGCCACGCGCACCATGCGCTGGGGCGGCATCATCCTCGGGCTGTTCATCGTCTGGCACATCCTGGACCTGACGACCGGCACCGTGCACCCCGGCGGCTTCCAGGAGGGCCGTCCGTACCAGAACGTCGTGGACACGTTCTCCACCTGGTACGGCAACGTCGTCTACATCGTCGCGATGCTCGCGCTCGGCCTGCACATCCGGCACGGCTTCTGGAGCGCCGCCCAGAGCCTCGGCGTCGGCAGCCGCAGCCGCGACCGCGCCCTGAAGACCGTCGCCAACTTTCTCGCGCTGCTGCTCACGGCCGGCTTCATCGCCGTACCCGTGGGCGTCATGACCGGAGTGGTGAGCTGAAGATGACTTCCTACGCCGACTACGCGACCGGTGAGCCGGTCGTCGACACCAAGGCCCCGTCCGGGCCGGTCGCCGAGCGCTGGGACAAGCGCCGCTTCGAAGCCAAACTCGTCAACCCCGCCAACCGGCGCAAACACACCGTCATCGTCGTCGGCACCGGCCTCGCCGGCGGCTCCGCCGGGGCCACCCTCGCCGAACAGGGCTACCACGTCGTCCAGTTCTGCTACCAGGACTCCCCGCGCCGCGCCCACTCCATCGCCGCGCAGGGCGGCGTCAACGCCGCGAAGAACTACCGCAACGACGGCGACTCGATCCACCGGCTGTTCTACGACACCGTCAAGGGCGGCGACTTCCGGGCCCGCGAGTCCAACGTCCACCGGCTCGCGCAGATCTCCGTCGAGATCATCGACCAGTGCGTGGCCCAGGGCGTGCCGTTCGCCCGTGAGTACGGCGGGCTGCTCGACACCCGGTCGTTCGGCGGGGTGCAGGTCTCGCGCACGTTCTACGCCCGGGGCCAGACGGGCCAGCAGCTCCTCCTCGGCGCCTACCAGGCCCTCAGCCGGCAGATCGCCGCGGGGAACATCGAGATGCATCCGCGGACCGAGATGCTCGACCTGATCGTGGTCGACGGGCGGGCGCGCGGGATCGTGGCCCGCGACCTGATCACCGGCAAGATCGACACGTACTTCGCGGACGCCGTCGTGCTCGCCTCCGGCGGCTACGGCAACGTCTTCTATCTGTCGACCAACGCCATGAACTCCAACGCCACGGCCATCTGGCGGGCCCACCGGCGCGGTGCGTACTTCGCCAACCCCTGCTTCACCCAGATCCACCCCACCTGCATCCCGCGCACCGGCGACCACCAGTCCAAGCTGACGCTGATGAGCGAGTCGCTGCGCAACGACGGGCGTATCTGGGTGCCGAAGGCGAAGGGGGACCAGCGGCCCCCGAAGGAGATCCCCGAGGACGAGCGCGACTACTACCTGGAGCGCATCTATCCGTCCTTCGGCAATCTCGTGCCGCGCGACATCGCCTCCCGTGCCGCGAAGAACGTGTGCGACGAGGGCAGGGGCGTCGGTCCCGGCGGCCAGGGCGTGTACCTGGACTTCGCCGACGCGATCGCGCGGATGGGCCGCAAGGCCGTCGAGGCCAAGTACGGCAACCTCTTCGACATGTACCAGCGGATCACCGACGAGGATCCGTACCGGGTGCCGATGCGGATCTACCCCGCCGTGCACTACACGATGGGCGGCCTGTGGGTCGACTACGACCTCCAGACCACCGTCCCCGGGCTGTTCGCGATCGGCGAGGCCAACTTCTCCGACCACGGGGCCAACCGCCTCGGCGCCTCCGCGCTGATGCAGGGCCTGGCCGACGGATACTTCGTGCTCCCGGCGACCATCAACGACTACCTGGCCCGCAACCCGCACCACGACGCGGTCACCGACGAACACCCCGTCGTCCAGGAGGTGCTGGCCGAGACCCAGGACCGGCTCAACCTGCTGCTGTCCGTCGACGGCGACCGCACCCCCGACTCCTTCCACCGCGAGGTCGGCGAACTCATGTGGGAGTTCTGCGGCATGGCCCGCACCGACGCGGGGCTGCGCAAGGCGCTGGAGCGCATCCCGCAGATCCGCGAGGAGTTCTGGAGGCGCATCAAGGTGCCCGGCAGCGGCGAGGAGTTCAACCAGTCGCTGGAGAAGGCCAACCGCGTCGTCGACTACCTGGAGCTGGCCGAGCTGATGTGCCTCGACGCGCTGCACCGCGACGAGTCCTGCGGCGGCCACTTCCGCGAGGAGTCCCAGACACCCGAAGGCGAGGCCGCCCGCAAGGACGAGGAGTTCGCCTACGCGGCCGCCTGGGAGTTCACCGGCACCGGCCAGGCTCCGGCCCTGCACAGGGAAGACCTGGCCTTCGAGTACGTCCACCCCACTCAGCGGAGCTACGCATGAAGCTCACCCTGCGCGTCTGGCGGCAGCGGAACGCCGACGCCGACGGCACGATGTCCACGTACGAGGTGGACGCCATCTCGCCCGACATGTCCTTCCTGGAGATGCTCGACACGCTCAACGAGGAGCTCATCCTGCGGGGTGAGGATCCCGTGGCCTTCGACCACGACTGCCGCGAGGGCATCTGCGGTGCCTGTTCGCTCGTGATCAACGGGGACGCGCACGGGCCTGAACGCACCACGACCTGTCAGTTGCACATGCGGTCCTTCGAGGACGGCGACACGATCGACATCGAGCCGTGGCGGGCGTCCGCCTTCCCGGTCATCAAGGACCTGGTCGTGGACCGGTCCGCCTTCGACCGGATCATCCAGGCCGGTGGCTACATCACCGCGCCGACGGGTGCGGCTCCGGAAGCGCATGCCACGCCGGTGCCGAAGCCGGACGCCGACCTCGCCTTCGAGCACGCGGAGTGCATCGGGTGCGGGGCGTGTGTGGCGGCTTGTCCCAACGGGGCGGCGATGCTGTTCACGTCCGCCAAGGTCAACCATCTCAATGTGCTGCCGCAGGGGGCGCCCGAGCGGGAGACGCGGGTGCTGGACATGGTGGAGCAGATGGACGAGGAGGGCTTCGGCGGCTGCACCCTCACCGGGGAGTGCGCCACCGCCTGTCCCAAGGGAATTCCCCTCATGTCCATCACCGGCATGAACAAGGAGTGGCTGCGGGCCACGCGGAGGGTCGCCAAGCAGTAGTTCAACATGCGCACACCCGCACTCCTGGCAGTCGTCACGCGCAGGACAGGCGGCATGGGCACAACAGTGGGCGGCGGCACCGCTCGCCGCCTCCGGCCCGTGACCAGGAGAGAGCCATGACCGGCGTACTGACCGTCGACCGCCCCGCGCAGCCCACGGCCCCCACCCGCTACACCGTCGCCCTCGCCCGGAACGAGGAGGACGTGCGTGCCGCGCAGCGGCTGCGGCACGACGTCTTCGCCGGGGAACTGGGCGCCCTGCTGACCGGCCCGCAGCCGGGCCTCGACGTCGACTCGTTCGACGCGTACTGCGACCACCTGCTCGTCCGCGAGGAGACGACCGGCCAGGTCGTCGGCACCTACCGGCTGCTGCCGCCGGAGCGCGCGGCGGTCGCCGGGCGGCTGTACTCCGAGAGCGAGTTCGATCTGAGCTCCCTCGGCGGGATCCGGCCGGAACTCGTCGAGGTCGGCCGCTCCTGTGTGCACCCCGACCACCGCGACGGCGCGGTCATCAGCCTCATCTGGGCCGGTATCGCCCGCTACATGGTCGACCGCGGGCACGAGTGGCTCGCCGGCTGCTGCTCCATCCCGCTGGCCGACGGCGGCGCTCTCGCCTCCGCCACCTGGGACCGGGTGAGTGACAAGCACCTGTCGCCGCAGGAGTACCGCGTCCGGCCGCTGCTGCCGTGGATCCCGGGTCCCGCACCCGCCGCCCGCGTCGAACTGCCCGCCCTGCTGCGCGGCTATCTGCGCCTCGGCGCCTGGGTGTGCGGCGAACCGGCCCACGACCCGGACTTCGGCGTCGCCGACCTGTTGGTGCTGCTGCCGATGAGCCGGGTCAACTCGCGCTACCTGCGGCACTTCCTCTCCCTCGTACCGGCCTGATGAGCGCCTGGCTGCCCCTCGCGCCCTGTACGCCCCGGGCCTGTGTCGAGCCGGTGGCGAGGGCCGTGCCCTGGGCCGTGCTGCGGCTCACAGCGGTTGTCCTGCTCGTCCTCGCCGGGATCGCGCTGACTCCGGTCGGTGCACGGATACCGGCGTCCCTGGTCCGGCGGTGGTGCCGGTGGATCGTGCGGGCCGCGGGGGTCCAGGTCCGCGTCACCGGCGCCGCCGCCCCCACCGGCGGACTGCTGCTGGTCGCCAACCACATCTCCTGGCTGGACATCCCGCTGCTCGCCGCCGTACGTCCCGCCCGGATGCTGGCCAAGGCCGAGGTGCGGCGGTGGCCCGTCGCCGGGCCGCTGGTCGCGCGCGGCGGCGTCCTGTTCATCGACCGGGACCGGCTGCGGGCCCTGCCGGGCACCGTCGCCCGGATCGCCGAGGTGCTGCGCGACGGCCGGGCCGTCGGGGTCTTCCCCGAGGGCAGCACCTGGTGCGGCCGCTCCCAGGGCGTCTTCCGCCGAGCCGTCTTCCAGGCCGCGCTGGACGCGGGAGCCGCCGTCCAGCCGGTGCGTCTGCAGTACCGGGTCGCCGGCGGGCCGACGAGCACCGCGCCCGCCTTCGTCGGCGACGACACGCTGCCGGCCTCGGTCTGGCGGGTGGTGTCGGCACGCGGCCTGGTGGCCGAGGTGGACGTACAGGCCGTCATACCCCCGGGCGCCCACCCCGACCGGCGCTCGCTCGCCCGGGCCGCCCAGCCGGCGCGGCCCGCCCAGCCGGCCTGGACACACGCCGCACTGGTGACCCGGCCGTACGGCGCCACGAAAAATCCCGCGACGGTCCCGGCGCCCGCTGTTACCGTCGCAGCCATGGAGGTCATCAAGCGCACCGAAGCCGCAGCCGCACGAGCGACCAGCTCATCGGCTGCCGACGCCTGACCTCGTCAACCCTTCCCGGCGGCCGGAAACGGACCGCCAGGACCCCCGTACTCTCCGGCTTCCCAGCGCGGTTCGTTCCGGTCCCCTGACCTCAAGGAGACCGCCATGGACACGGCCCGGACCGTACGGACGTTCAACGACTTCTTCCGTGAGCGCGGACACCGGCTCGTCACCGGCAGCACGCTGCTGCCCCCGCCCTCGGACCCGGTGCTGTTCACCACGGCCGGCATGCAGCCCCTCACGCCGTATCTGCTGGGCCGCCCCCATCCGCAGGGGCGGCGGCTGGTCAACCTCCAGCGCTGCCTGCGCACCACCGACCTGGACGAGATCGGCGACACCACGCATCTGACGGTGTTCGAGATGCTCGGCTCCTGGTCACTGGGCGACTACGACCACGCCCAGTCCCTACGCTGGGGGTACGAGCTGCTGCGCGACGGGTTCGGCATCCCGCAAGAGCGCCTGCACGTCACGGTCTTCGGCGGATCGGACCAGGTCGGCCCCGACACCGATTCGCTGCGCGTCTGGGAGGAGCTGGGGCTGCCGGTGGAGCGGGCCGGGGACGAGAACTGGTGGT
Source organism: Streptomyces sp. NPDC056948 (assembly GCF_042674225.1). Taxonomy (NCBI): domain Bacteria; kingdom Bacillati; phylum Actinomycetota; class Actinomycetes; order Kitasatosporales; family Streptomycetaceae; genus Streptomyces; species Streptomyces sp. NPDC056948. The sequence continues at coordinate 10,245 of NZ_JBHUQX010000146.1, read as the reverse complement.
CCAACGGCCCGGCCGGCCCGTGCGGCCCCGACTCGGAGATCTTCGTCTGGACCGGCGACACCGGCACTCCACCCCAGGGCAGCCCCGGCACCGACCGGCGCTGGGTGGAGCTCTGGAACCACGTCCACATGCGCTACGAGCGCCACACCGACGGCACCCTCGTCCCCCTGCGGCAGCCCGGCGTCGACACGGGCATGGGCCTCGAACGCCTCGTCGCCGTCCTGCAGGGGCGCCGGTCGGTCTACGACACGGACGTCTTCGAACCGTGGATGCGGACCGTGCCCTCTCTGTGGGGCCTGGACGGCCCGTCGACCCGCCTGGTCAGCGACCACCTGCGCGCCGGCGTCGTCGTACTCGGCGACGGCGTACGGCCGTCGAACACCGGCCGCGGTTACGTCCTGCGCCGGCTGATCCGCCGTCTCCTCACCACGCTCGGGCGCGGCGACTCCTCCCGCACCCTCGCCGACCTGCCCCCGGAGCTGATCGAGCACACCCTCGACCACTTCCGCCAGACCGTCGGCCCCGACCTCGTCCGGGAGGTCCTCCTCGACGAGGAACAGCGGTTCGGCAGGCTCCTCGAACGGGGAAGCCGGCTGCTGGCCCGCCCCGAGTACCGGGGACCGCTCAGCGAAGAGGACTACGGCTACCTCCACGACACCCACGGCCTGCCCCGGGACCTCGTCGCCGGTCTGCTCGCCGCCCGCTGACCGGCGAAGACCGGTCCCGCCGGCTGTCTACGACCGGCCCCTGCCGAGCGCCCGGCCCAGATACCGTGCCGTGGCGCTCGGCTCCGTCCGGGCCACCTCCGCGGGCGGTCCCGCCGCCACGATCCGGCCGCCCGCGTCGCCGCCGCCCGGGCCGAGGTCGATCACCCAGTCCGCGCGTGCGACGACGGACATGTCGTGCTCGACGACGATCACGGTGTGCCCGGCGTCGACGAGGCCGTGCAGTTGGCGCATCAGGACGTCCACGTCGGCCGGGTGAAGACCGGTGGTCGGCTCATCGAGGAGGTAGAGCGTGTGGCCGCGCCGGCCGCGCTGCAGCTCGCTCGCCAGCTTGATGCGCTGCGCCTCGCCGCCGGACAGTTCGGTCGCGGGCTGGCCGAGGCGCAGATAGCCGAGCCCCACGTCCAGCAGGGTGCTGAGGCTGCGGGCGACAACCGGGGTGTCCGCGAAGAACTCCGCCGCGCTCTCCACCGTCAGGTCCAGCACCTGCGCGATGTCCCGTCCCCGGTACGACACTTCCAGCGTCTGGGGGTTGTACCGGGCTCCGCCGCAGTCCGGGCAGGGCGCGTAGGTGCTCGGCAGGAACAGCAGCTCCACGCTGACGAACCCCTCGCCCTGGCAGGTCTCACAGCGCCCGCCCGCGACGTTGAAGGAGAACCGGCCGACGCCGAAGCCCCGTTCGCGTGCCCCGTCGGTGGCCGCGAACACCTTGCGCACCACGTCGAAGAGGCCCGTGTAGGTCGCGAGGTTCGAGCGCGGGGTGCGCCCGATCGGCTTCTGGTCGACCGAGACCAGCCGGCCCACCCCCGCCGTGTCCGCCCTGTCCTCGGTGATCTCGCCGATGAGCGTGGACTTGCCGGAGCCGGACACCCCGGTGACCGCGGTGAACACGCCGAGCGGGAAGTCGGCGGTCACGCCGCGCAGGTTGTGCCGGGTGACCGGGCCGGTCTTCAGCCACCCGCTCGGTTCGCGGATCTCCCGGGCCGGAGCGGGGGAGCGGTCGAACAGGTAGCGGGCCGTCGCCGACTCCTCGACGGCTGCCAGCTCCGCCACCGGGCCGCTGTGCAGCACCCGCCCGCCGTGCTCGCCCGCGTCGGGGCCCACGTCCACCAGCCAGTCGGCGCCGCGCACGACGTCGAGGTGGTGCTCCACCACGAACACCGAGTTCCCGGCCGTCTTCAGCCGCTCCAGCACCGTGAGCAGCGCCTCGGTGTCCGCCGGGTGCAGCCCGGCCGACGGCTCGTCGAGGACGTAGACCACGCCGAACAGTCCGGAGCGCAGTTGCGTGGCGAGGCGCAGGCGTTGCAGTTCGCCGGCGGAGAGGGTGGGGGTGGGCCGGTCGAGGCTGAGGTAGCCGAGGCCCAGCTCGAGGACCGGTGCGATCCGGGACGTGAGGTCGGCGGTGAGGACCCGGGCGGTCTCCGACGTCGCGTCGAGACCGGCGGCCAGCTCCACCAGCGGCAGCGCCGCCAGCTCGGCGACGGTCCGGCCGCCGAACGTCACGGCGAGTGCCTCGGGGCGCAGCCGGCTGCCGCCGCAGGCCGGGCAGGGCGCACTGGCCAGGAACCGTTCGGCCTTCGTCCGCAGGGTCGGGCTCTTGGAGTCCGAGAAGGTCTTCATCACGTACCGCCGGGCGCTCATGTACGTGCCCTGGTACGGCCGCTGGATGCGGTCCGCGTCCCGCACGGGGTGCACGGTGACCACCGGCTGCTCGTCCGTGAACAGGATCCACTCCCGGGCCGCGGCGGGCAGCTCCCGCCACGGCCGGTCCACGTCGTGGCCGAGCGCGTCGAGGATGTCCCGCAAATTCTTGCCCTGCCAGGCGCCCGGCCACGCGGCGATCGCGCCCTCCCGGATCGACAGCGACGGGTCGGGGACCAGCAACTCCTCGCTCGTACGGTGCACTTGCCCGAGCCCGTGGCACGCCGGGCAGGCCCCGGCCGCCGTGTTGGGCGAGAACGCGTCCGAGTCGAGGCGCTCGGCGCCGGGCGGGTAGGTGCCGGCCCGGGAGAACAGCATGCGCAGGGAGTTCGAGAGGTTGGTGACGGTACCGACGGAGGAGCGCGAGGTGGGGGCGGCGCGGCGCTGCTGGAGCGAGACGGCCGGCGGCAGACCGGTGATCTCCCCGACCTTCGGCGCGCCGACCTGGTGGATCAGCCGGCGCGCGTACGGCGCGACCGACTCGAAGTAGCGCCGCTGGGCCTCCGCGTAGATCGTGCCGAACGCCAGGGACGACTTGCCCGAGCCGGACACGCCGGTGAACACGGCCAGCACGTCCCGGGGGATGTCGACATCGATGCCCTGGAGGTTGTGCTCGCGGGCGCCTCGGACGCGGACGTAAGGATCGTGGGGGGTGTGGGGGTCGTGCATGAGCAGGACTCTAACCGGAGGTGATCGCGGCCAGCCGCCGGTAGGAGTCCAGCAGGGCCTCGCGGTCGTACGTGCTGGTGGTGACCAGGACCTCCTGCGCCCCGGTCTCCTTCAATACCGTCTCCAGCTCGTCGGCGACCTGCTCCTCGGTGCCGGCGATGTGGCCGGTGAGCCCGGACGCGTAGAAGCCGTGCTCCTTGGCCGTCATGGTGAGCGCCTCGACGCGCTCGGCGGGCGGCAGGGGAGGGAAGGTGCCGTGGGTGCGGGAGTACGCCATCGCCCAGGCCTCCGGGACCAGCAGCCGCCTGGCCTCCTCGGGGGTGGCGGCCACGGCGATGGTGCCCGAGATGACGACGTACGGTTCCGGCGCCCAGGCGGAGGGGCGGAAGTGGTCGCGGTAGTGGTCGATGCCACGCCGCATCTTCTCCCGGTTCCGGAGGTCGCCGATGACCATGGGCAGACCCGCGCGGGCGGCGATGCCGGCGCCCTCGCCCATGGCCAGGACGAACGGCGGCACGGTCAGCCCCTCGGACGGGCGGGCATGGACCCCGGTGGGGGAGGAGCCCCGGAACCAGCCGAGCAGCTCCCGCAACTGGGCCTCGAAGTCCTCGGCGTCGTCCTTGTCGCGGCCCAGGGCCCTGCGCACCCCGTCCGTGAAACCGACGGACCGGCCCAGGCCCATGTCGATCCGCCCGGGGAACAGCGACTCCAGCACCCCGAACTGCTCGGCCACGACCAGCGGCCGGTGATTGGGCAGCATCACCCCGCCGGTGCCCACCCGGATCGTCCGGGTCGCGGCGGCGACGGCGGCGGCCAGCACGGTCGGCGCGGAGCCGGCGACCCCGGGAACGCCGTGATGCTCCGACACCCAGACCCGGTGGTACCCGAGCCGCTCCAGCTCCCCCGCCAGCCGCACGGTGTCACGCAGCGCCTCGGGGTGGGTGCGGCCCTCGCGGGTGCGGGAGCGGTCGAGGACGGACAGGCGTACTGGTTCCATACGAGGTTCTACGCCGCACGGGGCCGCCGGTATTCCGCTGCCCCGCGCGGGGCCCCCGCCGGAAAACCGGGTGACCGTGTCCTGGCACGTCAGGACAATGTCCCGGTATCCCGTAGTGAAAGGCGGCCGACCGTGACCGTCCCCAACGTCCTGCTCTCCGGCATCGTCGGATCGACCGCGTACGGACTCGCCCGCGAGGGCTCCGACGTCGATCGCCTCGGCATGTTCGCGGCGCCCACCGTAGAGCTGCACGGTCTGCGCCGGCCCAAGGAGTCCCACGTCAGCACGGTGCCGGACAGCACGCTGCACGAGGCCGCCAAATGGTGCCGGCTCGCCCTGGGCGGCAATCCGACCGCGATGGAGCTGGTGTGGCTCCCGGACGAGCTGTACGAGGTGCGGACCCCGCTCGGCGACGAGCTCATCGGCATCCGTACGGCCTTCCTGTGCGCCCGGCGCATCAGGGACGCCTACCTCGGCTACGCCACCCAGCAGTTCCGGCGGCTCGAGGCGCGCGGCGACGGCTCGTTCTCGGCGGACACCCGCAGGCGCACCGCGAAGCACGCCCGGCATCTCAAGCGGCTGTGCGGGCAGGGTCTGGAGCTGTACACCACCGGGCGGTTGACGATCCGCGTCGACAACCCGGAGGAGTACCACGCCTTCGGGGAGCGCGTGGCGGCCGACCCGGCGGCCGCGCTGCCCCTGCTCAGACACTACGAGGCTGCCTTCGACGCCGGCCCCACGGCGCTGCCGGACGAACCCGACGAGGCGCCGGTCGAGGCCTGGCTGCGCCAGGTCCGCGCGCACTACTACACCGAGGCCGCGAGCTCAGCCGTCCGGGCGTAGCAGCCCGCGCTCGTAGGCCTTGACCAGGTTCTGCGGTACGAGGTGGCGGGCGCCGTCGACGGTGACCGGGACCAGCGTCGGGGTGGCCGCCTTCCACTGGGCGCGGCGGTGACGGGTGTTGCTGCGGGACATCTTCCGCTTCGGGACAGCCATGGGACTCCTCCTCGGTGGACAGGCACCGAGAACGCTACATGAAAATGGATCCCATTAACAATGCGCGTCCGGTGCCCGGCCGCCGATGCCCCTGGTGTGCTCAGTCGTCGGCGCCCACCAGCATCCGCACCTCGAACTCCTCGTGCGCGGTGCTCTCCTCGGCCGGGCCCTTGTCCAGCACCGTGCCGAGCCAGCCCAGCAGGAAGCCCGCGGGGATGGAGACGATGCCCGGGTTCTGGAGCGGGAACCAGGCGAAGTCGACGTCGGGGTAGAAGGAGGCCGGGGCGGAGGAGACGACGGGGGAGAACACGGCGAGCAGGACGGAGCAGGCCAGACCGCCGTAGAGGCTGAGCAGTGCCCCCTTCGCCGTGAAGCGGCGCCAGAAGAGGGTGTAGATGATCGTCGGCAGGATCGCGGACGCCGCGATGGCGAAGGCGAGGAAGGCGAGCGTCGCGGTGTTCGCCCCCCAGGCGACGAGGGCCAGCAGGATGCCGAGGATGCCGATGACCGCTCCGGACAGCCGGGCCACGGTCAGTTCCTCCGTCTCACTGGCCTGGCCCTTGCGGATCACCTCGCTGTACAGGTCGTGCGCGAGGGACGAGGCCGCGGCCAGGGTGAGGCCCACCGCAACGGCGAGCAGGGTCAGATAGGCCAGGCAGGTCAGCAGCGCGGTGAGCACACTGCCGCCCAGCTCGTGGGCGAGCAGCAGGACGGAGGCGTTGCCGGTGCGGTCCGTGTTCTCGATGGTGTCCCGGCCGAGGAGTGCGGTGGCGCCGAGGCCGAGGATGCCGGCCCCGAAACAGACCGCGCCGACCAGGCCGACGGCCCAGAGGAGGGAGGAGCGCAGCACGCCGCTCTTGCGCGGGGCGAGCAGCCGCATCAGCACGTGCGGGAGGGCGGCGAGGCCGAGGACGATGGCCAGTTCGAGGCTGAAGAAGTCCAGCTTGTTGCTGACGGTCCCGCCGTAGCGCAGCCCGGGCTCGAGGAACTGCAGGCCGCTGCCGCTGCGTTCGGCCGCCCTCTCGAGCAGCGCGTTGGCGTTCCAGTCGAAGTGGTACAGCACCCAGCCCGCGGTGAACAGCACGCCCACCACCAGCATCACGGCCTTGATGATCTGGATGACCGTGGCGCCGGGCATGCCGCCGAGGGAGGCGTACAGGATCACGAACGTTCCGATCACGGCCACGCACAGGGTGCGGGTGGTGGCGCTCGGCGCTCCGGTGAACTGCGTCAACAGCGCGACACTGCCGACGAGTTGGGCCACCAGATAGAGCGTCGCGATGGCCAGGATGCAGACCGCGAGGGCGACCCGCACCGGCCGCTGCTGCCGGGGCAGGCGCAGCGCCACCGTGTCGCCCAGCGTGAACTTCCCCGTGCGGTGCAGGGGTTCGGCGATCAGCAGCAGCACCATCATCCAGGCGACGGTGGTGCCGCCGAGGTACATCAGTCCGTCGTACCCGGTCAGGGCGACCAGCCCGGTGCTGCCCAGCAGGGTGGCGGCGGACAGATAGTCGCCGCACATGGCCAGGCCGTTGCGCAACGGCGACATGGTGCGGTTGCCGAGGTAGAACTCGCTGATCTCGTCGCGCTGAGGGGCCGTCAGCAGTGCCGTGAACAGGGTGATCACGACCACGGTCAGGAACAGGACGAACGTCAGCTGCAGGCTGCTGTCGTCGATGGCGGCGGCGGTCGTCACCACGTGCGGAACCCCCTCGTGCCGTGCTGGAGGGGCTGCCCGCCACCCTGGGGCGCCGTGGCCGAACGGGCGCGGCGGTTGTCGTTCTCGTACTGACGGGACCTGAGGCCGCGGGCGAGCGGATCGACCCGGTCACGCATGTGCCGGACATAGCACCAGGCGGTCACACCCATGATGACGAACTGCCCGAGGCCGAGGGTGAGTCCGATCGTGAGGTGGCCGAAGAGCGGCTGGTTCATCACCGCGGGAACAAAACTCGACAGCAGCACATACAGCAGGAATCCGCCGGCGGACAGGATCGTCGCCCGGGTGCCGAACCGGCGCTGCGCGCGACGCAGTGAGTGAAATTCGGGATGGTCGGCTATACGAGACGGCGGTGTGTGTTCGATGTGCGGAAGCGGAAATGTGGGAGTGTCTTCCCGCCGCGGTGGGAATTCGGGCACAGGCGCACCTTCTTCGCTGCTTCGTGCCCCGCACTCGACCCCGTCGGGTAAGTGGCGCGCCCGGCTTTCGAGCAGGGTGGAGGGGCGCCGGACATGGTGAGGGGGTGCGGGCTCTGTGGGGGGCTCGTGAAACCGAAAGAATCGCGGTTCGGAATCACGCGGACGGCCTCGGGGTTCTGTGTGGAGATCCCCGACCAGCCCCGGCCGCGGGTGGCGGCGAGGCTGAATGCGGAGTATGTCAGTGCTGTGCTTGAGCCATCAACTGTGATGGTCAATTGACTTGTGGTCATGGCTCGTTCACGTCCCCGGTGAAGGGGTGACGGTACTGCGACGGCCTGCGTGAAAGGAGTTTCCGGCGAATAGTCCGGACCATTTATCCGGCCAGGCTGTCTCAAATGAGCCGGATCAGAAACGGGCGCCGACGGCGGTGCCGTTCCGCGGGACGAGGAACGCCGGCGCCTTCGGCAGCGAGCCGTCCGCCGCCCGGGGGCCGGTGAGCGGACCCGGGTCGGTGCTCAGCACCGAGGAGGCGTTCCATGTGCCGCCGAGATTCCAGGAGTTGCCGTCGGCGACCGTCTTGGCCCCGACGGCTGCCGCACGCTGGTCCGCGACGGACAGGTTGCCGGTGAGCCGGGCGGTCCCGCCCGGGACGTCGGCGTCGAAACCCGTTCCGGCGTTGCCGTACGTGGAGTCGCGGCTCAGAGCGAGGGAGCCGGGGTTGCCGTTGTCGGTGAAGCCGTGTTTCGCGTTCTTGAAGGAGGCGCTGTCGCGCACGGTGTGCGCCACCGCCGGGGCCGGGCTGCCGCCGCCGAGCTTGAAGCCGTTGCCGTCGCCCGCGAAGTCGGGGAAGTTCCAGCGGTTGAAGCCGTTGCCGTACGCCACCGTGTTCTCGATCGTCACCGGGGAGGCGAACTCCCAGGCGTCGAAGCCGTCGTCGACGTTGTTCCAGAGCCGGGCGCCGCGCACCACGTTGCCCGTGCCGGTGCCCTCCTTGACGGCCAGGCCGTCGGCGCTCTCCCCGTTCTTGCGCGGGTCGCGGTTGCCGTAACTGTCCAGGTTCAGGATCTGGTTGCCGCTGGAGGCGCCCTGGAGCTGGAAGCCGGACTCGTAGTTGTCGTGCGTGCTCAGACGCGAGAAGACATTGCCGTCGCAGCCGTCGCAGTAGATCCCGTACGGGCCGTTGACGATCTCCAGATCCGAGATCCGCCAGTGCGACGCCTCCATGTGGATCGCCCCGCGCTCGGCACGCGGGATGCTGCCGCCGACCGGGGTGTGGCTCGCGGGCAGTCTCTCGCCGTCGACGACCACACGCTCGCCCGGGTGGGCGGCGAGGGCGATGGGCTGGGACGCGGTCCCCGAGGTGGCGACGGTGATGTTGTCCGTGAGGGCGTACGTCCCGCCGCGCACGCTGATGGTGTCGCCTGGCTTCGCCAGGTCCACCGCCCGCTGGATGGTCTTCAGCGGCCGGGCGAGCGTGCCGGGAGCCAAGTCGTCCCCGTTCGGCGCCACGACCAGGGTCGTGCCCGCGGCGACCGCCGGCCCCGCCGGACCGCCCAGCGCCATGGCCAGCGCCGCCCCCGTCACCGCCGCCGACCAGATCCTCGTGTTGCGCATACGGCCTCCCGCCTCTGCCTGCTTGGTGTCGCAGAGCAGTGGCCGCCCGGGGGGTGAAGGTTGCCGGGTGACGACGGGAAGTGCCGGGCGGACACGGCCTAAGGTGGGCTGTGTGAGTGACGATCGCAGCAAAGCCCCGCTGGCCGTGTTCGACCTGGACAACACCCTCGCCGACACCGCGCACCGGCAGCGGTTCCTGGAGCGCAGGCCGCGGGACTGGGACGGCTTCTTCGCCGCGGCTCCGCAGGATCCGCCCCTCCCGGAAGGCATCGAGCTGGTCCAGGAGAGCGCGCGGGAGTGCGAGATCGTCTATCTCACCGGGCGGCCCGAGCGCTGCCGGCGCGACACGCTCGACTGGCTGGCCGCCCAGGAACTGCCCGAAGGGCGGGTGTACATGCGGCGAGACGCCGGGCGGGAGGGTGGGGGAAGAGGTGACCGCAGGCCCGCCCGGATCACCAAGCTGGAGATCCTGCGGCGGCTCGCCCGCACGCGCGAGGTCCGCGTCCTCGTGGACGACGACGAACTCGTCTGCGAGGACGCCCGGCGCGCGGGCTTCACCGTTCTCCGGGCCGACTGGGCCGCTCGTTCCGCCGAACTGAAGGTGGCTCAGGAGCGAGAAGGCAGGACCTGAGAGCGCACGCTCGCGGCTACTCGTCCTCCTCCAGGCGGAAGCCCACCTTGATCCCCACCTGCCAGTGCGCGATCTGCCCGTTCTCGAGCTGGCCGCGCACCTGGGTCACCTCGAACCAGTCCAGGTTGCGCAGGGTCTGCGAGGCCCGGCCGATGCCGTTGCGGATGGCCGCGTCGACGCCCTCGGGTGAGGTCCCGACGATCTCCGTGACCCGGTAGGTGTGGTTCGACATGCCGCTGCTCCTCTTCCAGTGACGTTCCTTGACGGTTCTTGACGTTCTTGACGTGCCATTGACGGATCTGCCACGCGTGACTCCACCGTGCCCCACCCGGCGGCGAAGCGCGAGGCGTCGCCTCCCGCTCCGCCGCCGTCCAAGGGCTCGCCGAGGTCAGCGCGCGACGCTCAGCGACAGCGCGAACCGGCCCGCACCGTCCGTCCACCAGTGCGCCAGGTCCAGCCCCGCCGCCGACAGCTCGGTGCGCACACCCTCCTGGCGGAACTTCGCCGACACCTCGGTGCGCAGCTCCTCGTCCGCCGCGAAGTGGACGGCGAGGTCGAGCGCCGGCACCTTCACCGTCTGCGCCGTACGGGAACGCAGCCGCATCTCGATCCACTCGTGCTCGGCGTCCCACACGGCCACGTGGTCGAAGGTGGTGGGCTCGAAGTCGGCGCCGAGCTCACGGTTGATCACGGTGAGGACGTTCTTGTTGAACGCGGCCGTCACCCCGGCCGCGTCGTCGTACGCCCGGACCAGCACCTCCTCGTCCTTGACC
>NZ_JBHUQX010000145.1:0-20378 GCF_042674225.1 Streptomyces sp. NPDC056948 | reverse complement strand
GGGTGCAGCAGGTCCGCCTGCGGCTGCTGGAGCGGGCCGCGAGCGGGCGGGAGGCGCCCCGGGACGTCTCGGCGTGGGCGGCGGTCGTCGCCTCCAACCTGGCCATGGACTGGCACCGGGCCAAGCGCCGCCAGGAGCGGCTCGGGGAGCGGCTGGCCGCCCTGAGCCAGCCGGCGCACCCCTCCGGCGAGGACACCAGCGTGCTGTCCGTCGCCGTCGCCCAGGGCCTGGACGAGCTGCCCGACGCCCAGCGTCAGGTCGTCGTCCTGCGCTTCTACGCCGATCTGCCGGTGCGTTCCATCGCCGAGCAGCTCGGCGTTCCGGAGGGCACGGTCAAGAGCAGGCTGCACACGGCGGTACGGGCCCTGCGCGCCCGCCTGCACGAGGACGAGGTGGTGTGACGTGACCGCCCGGAACGAGAACAACGAGAACGATGCCGCCCGGCGTGACGGCAGTGACGGTTGTGGCGGTGGCGAGTACGACGGCATGGACGCGCTGATGGCGGCGATTGTCGGCGACCCCGTGCCGGAGGGCGCCCGGCAGGACGCCGCCTTCATGGCGGCCCACCGTGCGGCTGTGACGGATGTCGCGCTGCTGCGGGAGCAGCTCACGCTGATGGGGGGCACGCTGGCGCACGAAGCGGGAGACCCGGCGGGGCGAAACCGGGCGGTGGGCCCGGCGGACGGCCCGCGGGCCGCGTACACCGCCGTGCCGGGGCCGGCCGCCGACCCGGCGGTGAGGGTGCCGCCGGTGAGGCCGCGGGGGGCCGCGCCGCGGCGTAATCGCCCCCGGCCCCTGTCCATGGCCCTGCGCGGCCTTGTCGCCGCCGCGGCCGCCACCGTCGTGGTGGGCATGGGCTGGCTCGTCGTGCAGGGCGGTGCCGGTGCCGGGGACGACTCGGCCGGCAGCACGGCCGCCGATTCCGCGGCGAGTCCGCAGCACGGCGGCGAGGACGCCAAGCTCGGCCACGCCGGCTACCTGGCCTGCGCCCGGCTCGTCGTCGAGGGCACCGTCGCCGAGGTCGAACCGGTCCCCGGCACCGGACAGGACCGCGTCACCCTCGACGTGCAGCGCTCCTACAAGCCCGCCGAGGGCCGGGAGCGGGTCGTCTTCCCGATGGCCGAGGACATCGACCCCCGGCTGCGGCCGGGCGACCACGTCCTCGTCGGGATCACGGACGGGCAGGCCGAGCCGGACCTGTGGAGCGTCGGGGAGAAGGAGATCGCCCGCGAACGGGCCTGGATCACCGCCGCCCTGCCCGAGTCGCGCACGCTCCCCTGCCCATAGACACGTTCCCCGGCCCATGAAGAAGGCGGGCGCCCGTACGGACGCCCGCCCACAAAGATCGTCAACCGTTGTTACGGCACAACCTTCTCGATCTTCACACTGCCCAGGCCCGCGACCGTGCCGCGCGCGTTCACGAGCTGGACCTGCCCGAAGAACTCACGCCCCTCGGGAGCGGCCGCCGCGGCGGTGACGCTGCCCGAGACCGTGGCCGACGCGCCCGTGCCGAGCTTCACCGGCGCCGACCCGTCGACGCCGACGCTGCCGAGGGACGGGGAGAAGAACACGTCCTGGTAGTCGTACGCGGTCGTGCCGGCCGGCACCGAGTAGCCGACGACCTCGACGGTGTACTTCCCGGCGGCCGGCGAGGGCACGGAGACCGACTCCTCCGAGTCGCCGTCGGCGGAGCTGCCGACCTGGGTGCCGGCGGCGTCGTAGACCGCGAGGTCCAGGTCGGCGGCCGTGTCCGAGACACTGCCGATGGCGACGTCCAGGGACTTCGCGCCCGCGGGCACCTCGACCGTGGTGGTCTGCGTCTCGCCCTGCTTGATCGACGGGCGGGTCGTCTTCGCCGAGCCGAGCGGGCCGCCCACCAGCTTGCCGTCGAGCGCGGCGAAGCCGTTCGTCACCTTCCAGGAGGCGGCGGCCGGGGTGCCGACCTTCGCCTCGGGCACGGTCACGGTCTCCGGGTCGAAGGCCGCGCCGAGCACGGCGACGTCCAGCTTGTACGGGTTGTCGAGCAGCGGCGACGTACGGCGCGACTCGACCTCGATCTCCCACACGCCCGGCTGCGGGTTCGCGTACGAACGCAGGTCGGGGCGGCAGGTGTTGGCCGGGTTGGCGTAGTTCGGGTAGCAGTTGATCGTCGACGTCGGGTCGGACGGGACGCCGTAGGGGTGGATGGAGATGAACCGGGTCTGGCTCTTGTCCTTCAGCCCGCTCATCGCGACCTCGAGCGTCTTCGCGCCCTCGGGCACGGTGACGTAGTAGTGCCGCGAGCTGTTGCGCTGCACCGAATCGGAGGCGGAGAAGGTGTACTTCAGCGGGGCCGAGACCACGACCGTGCTCAGGACCTGCTTGTCGATGCCCTCGGTCTTCGGGTCGTCGACCTCGAGGATCGCGCTCTTGATACCGGCGGACTTCGGCGCGGCCTGGACCTTGACGGTCACCGGCTGGTTCAGCGGCAGCTTCACCTCGTCGGAGCCGACGATGCGGAACGTGCCGCCCGCGTTGTTCTCGAAGTGCAGCTCGTGCCGGACCGCCTTGTCGGCGCCGGAGGTACGGGTGACGGTGACCTCGTAGGTCTTCTTCTGGCCGGCCTTCAGGCCGCCCTCACGGTCGTAGAGGCCCGTGCCGAAGCCCGGGGTCTTCAGGAACTGGTCGATCGCGGTGTCGACCGGCGCCTTGACGGTGTAGGCGTGGGAGGTGGCGTCGTCGCGGATCGAGTCCCAGGCGTCCTCGATGTTCATGAGGCCCGCGCCCTCCTCGTACGCCTGCACACCCTTGATGTGGTCGGCGGTCGAGGTGAGGGCCGTGCGCAGGGTCGCCGGCGTGAGGTCGATCTTCTTCTGCTTCGCGGCCGACAGCAGCAGCGCGGCGGAGCCGGCGGCCTGCGGGGAGGCCATCGAGGTGCCCTGGAGCATGCCGTAGCCGGCCGGCAGGGTGTAGCCCGCCTCGGCGACCGGGGCGCCCGGCATCCAGGTCTGGATGGTGTTGATCGCGGCACCCGGGGCGATCAGGGTCGGGGTGAAGCCGCCGTCCTCACGCGGGCCGCGCGAGGAGAACGGCATCAGCGCGTACTTCTTCTCCACGACCGAGCCGTAGTTGGCGGCCCAGGTCTCCTTGGAGACGGAGGCGCCGACCGAGATGACCTTGTCGGCCAGGGCCGGGTCGCCGATGGTGTTGGTGCCGGGGCCGGAGTTGCCCGCGGAGATCACGAGCTGGACGCCGTACTCGTCGATCAGGCGCGTGTACAGCTCGGCGCGCGCGTTGTTGCCGTCGTTCAGCGCGGGCAGGCCGCCGATGGACATGTTGACGATGTCGACGCCGCGCTTGGTGACGAGGTCAATCATGCCTTCGGTGAGCGCGACGTTGGTGCAGCCGCCGGACCAGGTGCAGGCGCGCGAGGAGACCAGCTTGGCACCCGGAGCCGCGCCGTCCATCTTTCCGCCGAACAGGCCGTTCGCGGCGGTGATGCCGGCGACGTGCGTGCCGTGCTCGGACTCGATGACGCCGATGTTGACGAAGTCGGCCTTCGCGCCCGACGCGTTGACGACGACGTCCTTGCGGATCTCGACGACGAACGGCTGCCGCTCGGCGATGTCGGTGGCCGGGTCGTCGGTGCCGAAGTACCCGACCTGGAAGCCGTCCTTGTACGGCTTCATCGCGGTGTCGTCACCGAAGTCGTTGTTGTTGTTCAGGTCGACGCGGACCGTGCCGGACGCCACGTCGTACAGCACGCCCCAGGCGTCGGTGGTGTCGCCGTCCCGGTTGGCGTCGCCCGCCGCGTCGCCGCCGGTGGTGTACGACTCCAGGAAGGTGCTGACCTTGTAGGAGCCCGCCGGGGCCGTCCAGGTCTTCCCGCCGTAGGTGAAGGTGGGCCCGGAGACGGAGGCGGTCATCGGGCGCCAGGTGCGGTCGCCGTCGACGACCGGGTCGGTCGCGGTGACCCAGTCGACGATCTTCCGCTCGCCGGTGGTGGTCTTCTGCAGCGCCGGGTGGCCGAGGTCCACGCCGGAGTCCAGGATGCCGATGGTGATGCCGCGGCCGTCCGCCTTCGGGTGGTCCTCGACGAAGTCGACCGCGCCCGTCTCGAAGGACGGGTTGTACGGGTTCTCGGCCGGGGTCTTCTTCCCGGGCGCCGGGTAGGTGCCGGTGGCCTCGGCGCCCTTGGCCGCGTCCGCGCTCGGCGTCGGGTCGTCCAGCGGGATCTCCTCGCGCAGGTCGATGCCGTGCACGGAGGAGAGCTTGGCGGCGGCGGCGATGGCCGAGTCCGCCCGGGAGGTCGGGACGGTGGCGCGGACGTAGCCCAGCTTGTCGTCGGCCCGGCCCACCGTGCCGCCCTTGACCGCGTCCAGCTGCCCGGCGACCTGCTCGGTCTTCCCGGGCGCGGTGGCGATCATCATCGTGACGGTCTTGTCGCCGTCCGCCTTGGCCTCCGCGAGGAGGTCCGCGTCGTCCGAACCGAGCTTGTCGGGCGCGGACTTGACGTCGGGGTCGGCGGGGGCGGAGGCGCCCGGGCCGTCGGCGGCGAAGGCCAGGGGGATCGGCCCGGCCGCGGAGAGCGCGGCGACGAGACCGGCGGCCACGGCTATCCGCGCCACACGTCTCGGGCCCGATATCGGGTCGCGCTGGGGGGTGAGGGTCATCGGCATCCCTTGTAGGTAAAGGAACGAGCGGAAACGACCAGGACCGATCGACCCTGGTCGCAACGGTCCGAACGCGAGCCCGGACGATCGCACAGCTTTGCGTAAGGGCACGCTCTTTGGGGACTGTTGACCGAAACGAGATGGATGTATGGGGAAAACCCGCGATGCGTTTTGCGGGCATGAGTCCTGAAGGCGGCGAAATCGGTTAACGTCCCGGAGTGCGAGAGAAGTTGAGGGTGGCGGCCTACGCCGTATGCGTCCGTGACGGACAGATCCTGCTCGCCCGCTCACCCGCCCAGGACGGCACCCCCGAGTGGGTCATGCCGGGCGGCGGCATGGAGCACGGCGAGGATCCCTACGACACCGTGCGACGGGAGGTGGAGGAGGAGACCGGGTACCGGATAGAAGTGACCGGGCTGCTCGGCGTGGACTCCTCCCACCGCGTCTTCCGCGACGGCTTCGGACGCCCCGTCGACCATCACGGCGTCCGGTTCGTCTACGAGGGCCGCATCACCGGCGGCGAACTGCGCAACGAGGTGGGCGGCTCCACCGACCTCGCCGCCTGGCAGAACCTGGACGCGGTGCCCGGACTGGTCCGTATCGGGCTGGTCGACACGGCACTGCGACTGTGGCGCGAGCGCCCGGCAGGCGGACGGCTCAACGGCGTCCCGGAATAGGTCAGGAATGGGTCCGGAATAGGTGCAGTACCCCGGAAGATGAACGCCGAGTGACCGACTCCCGGCTGTTCCCGGAGCGGTCGTCGACGCGGAGGGTGGGCCAAGATCCACGTACGGTGATCGGCGCTGCCCGTTGCCACCGCGTTTACGCGCAGGTCATTCCCGATGTCAACGATCCAGTGTGAGCGGGGTGTTCGTTTCACGAACGCCCCGCGACCACTGCCGACGCGTTCGTACTCGGGGAGAGAAGCGCATGTCGCGCACACGCTCAGTCGCAGGCTCCGGCCAGGGCATCCACCGTCGTTCCGTCCTCGCCGCCGGCGGCGCGGTCGCCCTCTCCGCGGGCGTCGGCTACGCCCTGCGGCCCAGCGACAGCCAGGCCGCCACGGCCAAGGAGGCGACCGAGGCCGTCGCGGCCTCCTCGCGCCAGGCACCGGCCGCGCCGCTGGCCCCCTACACCAAGGGCACCACCCTCGCCTCCGTCGCCACCCCGCGCGGCGGCTCCGGCTACAGACGTCTGGGCGACGGAGCCGGCTGGCAGCGGGTCGTGCGCTCCGACCTGGCCGCGCCCAAGTCCGGCCGCGCCGGGCGGCGTACCGCGCTCGCGGCGTTCGTGCAGCTCACCGACCTGCACATCATCGACGCCCAGCACCCGCTGCGCCTGGAGTACCTCCGCTCGGCCGACATCCACGCCTGGCGGCCGCACGAGGCGCTGACCGTGCAGGGCGCCATCGCGCTGGTGGAGCGGATCAACGCGCTCCGCGGCGCTCCCGTCACCGGCGCCCCGCTGCACTTCGCCATGACCACCGGCGACAACACGGACAACAACGCCAAGTCCGAGCTGGAATGGTTCCTGAAGATCATGAGCGGTGGGCGCATCACGCCCAACACCGGGGACCCGCGCCAGTACGAGGGCGTCCAGAACAGCGGCCTGAAGCAGTACTGGCAGCCGGACGCCGCGGTCCGCGACAGCGACAAGCAGGTCGGCTTCCCGCAGCTCGACGGCTTCCTGAAGGCCGCCGTCCGGGAGGTCCGCAGCCCCGGCCTCAACCTGCCCTGGTACTCCACGGTCGGCAACCACGACTCCCTGCCGATGGGCTGCTACGCCTCGCACGGCGACTCCTACCTCACCGAACTGGCCGTCGGCGGCAAGAAGCTGATGGACGTGTCCGCGGCCGAGGCGCAGCAGCTCCAGGCGCAGATCAAGAAGGCCCGGGACCCCCAGGGCGTCCGCTACCACGACTTCCTCAAGTCCCACGCCCGCTCCATGCGCTCGGTCACCCCCGACGAGAGTCGCGCCCCCTTCACCCAGGCCGACTACCTCCAGGCGCACCTGAACCCGGCCCACCGCGGTGTCGGCCCGGCCGGCCACGGCTACTCCTCCGCCAACCTGGACACGGGCACCCAGTACTACGCCTTCCGCATCTCCGACGACGTCATCGGCATCAGCCTGGACACCACCGACGCGGGCGGCCACTACGAAGGCTCCCTCGGCACGACCCAGATGAAGTGGCTCGAGAAGACCCTGCGGGAGAACAAGGACTCCCACGCAGTGATCTTCAGCCATCACACCAGCAAGACGATGACGAACCTCCGCAGCGACCCGGCCCGGCCCGATGAGCGCCGGCACGACGGCCAGGAGGTCCTCGCCCTCCTCGGCGGCCACCGCAACGTGCTCGCCTGGGTGAACGGCCACATCCACAAGAACGTCGTCACCCCGCACTCGATGTCCGGCGGCGGCACCTTCTGGGAGATCTCCACCGCCTCCCACGTCGACTTCCCCCAGCTCGCCCGGGTCATCGAGCTGACCGACAACAAGGACGGCACGATCTCGCTGTTCACCACGCTGGTGGAGTCCTCGGCCCCGCACCGCACGGACTTCTCCGACCTCTCCCAGACCGGCCTGGCGGCCCTCTACCGCGAGCTGTCCCTCAACGCCCCCGGCGCGAACGCGAACCTCGGCGGCGACCCGGAGGACCGCAACACCGAGCTGGTGCTGAAGAAGGGCTGATTCCCGCTCAACCGCCCGGACCCGGTCAACCCGGGTCCCGCGGCCCAGGTCCCACCTCCTGACAGAGCTCGACATGCCAGGGGGAGACGGGGACATGAAGAGACACCTGCGTACGACCCTGACGGCGGCGACGGCCGTGGCGCTGACGGCGGCGCTGGCCGCCCCGGCGCTCGCCACTCCGTCCAACGGCGGCCACGACGCGACCCGGCGGGCGGCACGGGCCGCGGTCGCCGAGGGCGTCCCCGGGGTGACCGTGACAGTACGGGAGAGGCGGGGCGGCACCTGGGCGACCACCGCCGGTGTGGGCGACCTGAGAACGGGCGAGCCGCGTTCGACCGGGGACCACTACCGCATCGGCAGCGCGAGCAAGACGTTCATCGCCACCGTCATCCTGCAACTGGAGGCGGAGGGGGAACTCTCGCTCGACGACACGGTGGAGAAGTGGCTGCCGGGTGTGGTGCGCGGAGGCGACCACGACGGCAGGGGCATCACGATCCGTCAGTTGCTGAACCTCACCAGCGGCGTCTACGACCTGCTGGCGGACAAGACCTTCCAGCGGACCTACATGCTCAAGGAAGGCTTCTTCCGGCACCGGTTCGACAGGAAGACGCCACGGGAACTGGTCGCGATGGCCCTGACCAACACGCGGGACTTCGAGCCGGGCGAGTCGTGGAAGTACTCCAACACCAACTACATCCTGGCCGCGATGGTGATCGAGAAGATCACGGGCCGCCCGTACGGCGACGCGGTCGAGCAGCGCATCATCGAACCGCTGAAGCTGACGGCCACGTCCGTACCGCGCACCCGGATCACCGTCCCACAGCCCAGCAGCCGCGCCTACGGCAAGCTGGCGCGGACGACGAGCGGCCCGACCTACGACGTCACGGAGTTCCGGCCCTCCTTCGCCTACTCGGGCGAGATCATCTCCGACTCCGCCGACCTGAACACCTTCATCTCGGCGCTCCTGCGCGGCGAAGTACTCGGGCCGCGGCAGTTGAAGGAGATGAAGACCACGGTCCCCACCACGAAGGAGAAGGAGGGCTACGGCCTCGGCCTCCGCTCG
Source organism: Streptomyces sp. NPDC056948 (assembly GCF_042674225.1). Taxonomy (NCBI): domain Bacteria; kingdom Bacillati; phylum Actinomycetota; class Actinomycetes; order Kitasatosporales; family Streptomycetaceae; genus Streptomyces; species Streptomyces sp. NPDC056948. The sequence goes on along the minus strand of NZ_JBHUQX010000145.1, from coordinate 11,975 downwards.
TACGAGCTGACCTGCGGTACGACGGTCTGGGGACACGGCGGCGACATCCACGGCTCCTCCTCCATGGCCGTCACCACCGGCGACGGCCGCCACTCGCTGGCCGTCAACTTCAACGGGGACTGGGCGGGGGAGACCAAAGACGTCGTCGAGGCGGAGTACTGCGGCGACCGCTGAGCCGGTCCGGCCCGGCATGACGACTCGACCTGACGACTCGGCAGGACAACTCAACATGACAAGGAAAACGGGGACATGAACAGACGCATACGCACGACCCTGACGGCGGCGACGGCCGTGGCACTGACGGCGGCGCTGGCCGCCCCGGCGCTCGCGGCCGCTCCCGGCAAGGCGCCCGGCGGTCATGAGGCGACCCGGCAGGCGGTACGGGCCGCGGTCGCCGACGGCGTCCCGGGCGTGACCGTGACCGTGCGGCGGGGACACGGCACCTGGGCCGCCACGGCCGGCGTCGGCAACCTCGAGACGGGCAAGCCGCGTTCGACGCGGGACCACTACCGCGTCGCCAGCATCTCGAAGACGTTCGTCGCGACCGTCGTCCTGCAACTGGAGGCGGAGGGGAAGCTCTCGCTCGACGACACGGTGGAGAAGTGGCTGCCGGGCCTGGTCCGGGGCAACGGCCACGACGGTCGGCAGATCACCCTGCGCCAGCTCCTGAACCACACCAGCGGCATCTTCGACTACCTGCGCGATCCCGGGTTCCAAGAGACGTACATGACCGCGGACGGCTTCATGAAGCACCGCTTCGACCAGGTGTCCCCCGAGGAGCTGCTCGCCATCGCCATGGCGAACAAGCCCTACTTCACGCCGGGCACGTCGTTCACGTACTCCAACACCAACTACATCCTGGCCGCGAGGGTGATCGAGAAGGCCACGGGCAGCGACGACTACGGCGACGAGATCGAGCGCCGGATCACCGCCCCGCTGAAGCTGGCCTCCACATCGGTCCCCACCCGGGTCACCCTGCCCCGGCCCAGCAGCCGCGCCTACTCCAAGCTGGCCAAGACGGCCACGGGCCCGACGTACGACGTCACGGAGCTGAACCCGCGCCTGGCCTACGGCTCCGGCCAGATGGTCTCCAGCTCCGCCGACCTGAACCGCTTCTACTCGGCCCTGCTCCGGGGCAAGCTGCTCCCGCCCGAGCAGCTCAAGGAGATGAAGACCACGGTCCCCTCCAGCCGCGAGACCAGCCGCTACGGTCTGGGGCTCGTCGACCGCAAGCTGAGCTGCGGCGTCCACGTCTGGGGCCACGACGGCGGCATCACCGGCTCCAGGTCGGACGTGGTGGCCACCGAGGACGGCCGGCACTCCCTGGCCGTCAACCTCAACGGGGACTGGTCGGGGAGCACCACCGGGATCATCGAGGCGGAGTTCTGCGGCAAGTAGGGCGCTGCCGTCCGTCCATCTGGTGAGACATCCGCTCACGTTTCGAGAAGAAGGCCGGACCTTCCATACCTCGGCTGCCCGGCTACGAACCCCTAGCGAGGCAGAGCACGCGACAGTCGGCAGTCGAGGGGGTCCCCATGACGGGACAGCAGCTCCAGGAGGCGGTCAAGGGCCTCGTGGAGGAAGCCCGGCCCTGCGCGGCGCCGCCGGATCCAGCGACATCCGCTGCCGCGGAGCGGTTCGCCGCGCTGCTGGCGGAGGTCGCGCACCTGGACGAGGTGCGCGTCGACAGCGACTTCTTCGAGGATCTCGGTGCCGACTCCTTGGTGATGGCGCACTTCTGCGCGCGGGTGAGGAACCGGCCGGATCTGCCGGCGGTGTCGATGCGCGATGTCTACCGGCATCCGACCGCCGGCGGACTGGCGGCCGCACTGGTCGACAGCACCCCGCCACCACCCGGATCCGAGGCGCCCAGCCCATCGGGACTGCCCAGGGCGCCGGTACCGGCACCGGCACCGGCGCCGCCCACCGGCCGCCCGCACCGCGTGCTCTGCGGGGCACTCCAGCTTCTGGCCTTCCTCGGCTATGCCTTCCTCCTCGCGGCCGTCACCGCCCGAGGCTATGAATGGATCTCCGCGCAGACGCACCTGCTCGACGCCTATCTGCGGAGCGTCGTCTTCGGCGCCGCGCTGTTCGTCGTGCTGTGCGCGCTTCCCGTGATCGCCAAATGGGTGCTGATCGGCCGGTTCACACCACGGCGGTTCCGCGTCTGGAGCCTCACCTACTTCCGGTTCTGGCTGGTCAAGACGCTGATCCGGTCGAGCCCGCTGGTCCTGTTCGTCGGATCGCCGCTCTACCCGCTCTTCCTGAGGGCGCTGGGCGCGCGGATCGGCAGGGGCGTGACGATGCTGTCGCGCAGCGCCCCCGTCTGCACCGACCTGCTGACCGTCGGTGACGGCACGCTCGTCCGCAAGGACGCGCTGCTCAGCGGCTACCACGCGGTCGACGGTGTGATCGAGACAGGGCCGGTCACCCTGGGCCGGGGGGCGGTCGTCAGTGAGGTGACGGTGCTGGACATCGGGACCCGGCTGGGCGACGGATCCCGGCTCGGGCACGCGTCCTCCCTGCAGACGGGCCAGGTAGTCCCCGATGGCGAGCACTGGCACGGCTCTCCGGCCCAGCCTGCGGACGGCGCCTTCCCGGAGGTGGAGCCCGCCCGGTGCGGCACCGCACGGCGAGCGGTGCACGGTTCCCTGATGCTGCTCACGGCGCTGCTGGTGTATCTGCCGCTGGCGGTGGGCTGCCTGGACGTGCTGCTCTCCCGGATGCTGGAGGGATCCGCCGTACTGAAGGGCGGGGCGACGGTGCTCTGGGTCGACCTGCTGGTCGTCACGGTCGTTCTCTTCTTCGGCGGGGTGCTCGCCGCTCTGGTGGTCCTGGCCACCGTCCCCCGGCTGCTGGGCAGGTTCGTCCCGCCCGGCCGGACGTACCCGCTCTTCGGCTTCCGCCACACCGTGCACCGGACGATCGTCCTGATGACCAACAGGAAGTCCCTGACCCGTCTGTTCGGCGACAGCAGCTGCATCGTGCACTACCTGCGCTGGATCGGCTATCGGCTCTCCCCGGTGGAGCAGACCGGCTCGAACTTCGGAACCGGGGTCAAGCACGAGAGCCCCTTCCTGAGCGGGGTCGGCACCGGGACCATGGTCGCGGACGGGCTGTCCCTGATGAACGCCGAGTACTCCAGCACCTCCTTCCGGCTGTCGCCGACCGCGATCGGGGCGCACAACTTCCTCGGCAACCGCATCGCCTACCCGGTCGGCGGACGGACCGGCGACAACTGCCTGCTCGGTACCAAGGTGGCCGTCCCCGTCAGCGGACCGCTCCGGCACGATGTGGGACTTCTCGGCTCGCCCTGCTTCGAGATCCCGCGATCGGTGGCGCGGGACAGCACCTTCGACGACCTCAAGGACGGGAACGGTCTCGGCCGCCGCCTCGCGGCCAAGAACCGGCACAACGCCGTCACCATGGCATGGCACCTGCTCACGACATGGCTGTTCTTCTTCTGCGTCGTCCTGCTCTTCGCGCTCGCCGCGAGCCGGTACCCGGTGTGGGGCACGGCGGTCCTGGCGCTCGCCAATGCCGTCGTGCTGCCGTTCACCCTGCTGTACTTCGTCCTCCTCGAACGGGCCGTCACGGCCGTGCGCCCACCGGAGCCGCTGTTCTGCTCGATCTACGACCGCCGGTTCTGGCGTCGTGAGCGGTACTGGAAGGTCCCCTCCGAGACGTATCTGCACATCCTCGACGGCACGCCGTTCAAGAGCGTCGTATGGCGCCTGCTCGGCGTCCGGATCGGGGCGCGGGTCTTCGACGACGGCTGCGCGGTGACGGAGCGCCCCATGGCCGCCATCGGGGACGACTGCACGCTCAACGCGGGCAGCGTCCTGCAGTGCCACTCGCAGGAGGACGGCACGTTCAAGTCGGACCGCAGCGCGCTCGGCGCCGGCTGCACCCTCGGCGTCGGAGCGTTCGTGCACTACGGCGTGACGGTCGAGGACGGTGCCGTGCTGGCGGCGGACTCCTTCCTCATGAAGGGCGAGACGGTCCCCGAGCACACCCGCTGGGCGGGGAATCCGGCCCGTCCGGCCCTCGACGAAACCCGTCCGGCGCTCGACGAAAGGGGAGGTGCGCGGTGATGGCAGCGACAGCGACCGAGGCCCGAGTCCCCGGGAGCGACAGCCGTGCCGAGGGCGGCTTCACGGCCGTGCCCCGATGGGCCAAGGATCCGACGCCCGGCACCGGGGAGCACATCAGCCGCGTCCCCGGCGAGGTGACGGCGGCCCTGCGCGTGCGGGCCCGTGAACTCGGCGTGCCGCTCACCGCGATCCTCCTCGCGGCCCACGCGAAGGTGCTCGCCCTGCTCTCCGGCGACCCCGATGTGCGCAGCGGCTACCTGGCCCCGGGCCGGACCGCGCCGCTGCCCTTCGAGATGGCGGTCGGGCCCGGTACCTGGCGCCGGCTCGTGCTGGACGCCCGGCGGGCCGAGGCGGCGGCGCTGTCGCCCGGGAGCGGCTCACCGCCCCCGTCCGGCGGCCCCGAGGCGGTGTTCGCCCCCACCGGGCACGAGGCCGACGTCCCGCCGGCAGGCGACGGCGGCGTGCTGCTCGGCGTCGCGGCGGACGAGGAGCGCGGCCGGCTCGTGCTGCGTCTGCGGCACCGGACGGACCTGCTGGACGCGGACTGTGCCGCCCGGATCGGGGGATACCACCGCGCCGCGCTGGAGGCGATCGCCGCCGACCCCGACGCCCGGCACGACCGGGGCAGCCTGCTGTCCGCGGACGAACTCCGGTTCCAGCTCGACGGGCTGGCGGCGGGGCCGCGCCGCGCGCTGCCGGACCGCCGGTTCCACGAACTGTTCGAGGAGCGGGCACGCGCGCATCCGGACGCCGTCGCCGTGGTCCACCAGGGGCGCGGCGGGACGTACGCGGACCTCAACACCCGGGCCAACCGGGTGGCCCGGGCCCTGCTGGCCGAGGGGCTCGGCCCCGAGGACACGGTCGCCGTGGTGACCGAGCGCGACCCGGACTGGGCGGCCGGCGTGCTCGGCGTCCTCAAGGCCGGCGGCGTGTACCTGCCCGTCGACCCGCGTCACCCGCCGGGCCGCATCAGCGCGATGCTCACCCGCGCCGACTGCTCGTACGTCCTCACCGCACCGGGCAGCACCACTCAGTTGGACCGGGCGCTCGCGACGCTGCCCGGAACCCGGCGGCTGCTCGTCCCGGACCTCACCGAACGGGCCGCCGACGGAACGGACGTCGGCCTGGACATACCGGCGGACCGGCTCGCGTACGTCTTCTTCACCTCCGGCTCCACCGGTGAGCCCAAGGGCGCGCTGTGCGAGCACGCGGGCCTGCTCAACCACCTGTACGCCAAGATCGACGATCTGGGCATCGACGAGGGCACCGTGGTGGCGCAGACGGCCTCGCAGTGCTTCGACATCTCGCTGTGGCAGTTGCTCGCCGGGCTGCTGACGGGCGGGCGGACCCTGCTGGTCGAGCAGGACGCCATCCTCGACGCGGACCGGTTCCTGGACCGGATCGCCGAGGGACGCGTCAACGTCCTGCAGGTGGTGCCGTCCTATCTCGACGTCATCCTGTCCGCGCTGGAACGCGTCCCCCGGGACCTGCCGGACCTGCGCTGCGTGTCCGTCACCGGCGAGGCGCTGCGCGGGGAGCTGGTCCAGCGGTGGTTCACCACCGGGCCCGCCGTGCGCCTGGTCAACGCCTACGGGCTGACCGAGACGTCCGACGACACCCACCACGAGGTGATGGACCGGGCGCCCGCCGGCGACCGGATCCCGATCGGCCGGCCCATCGCCAACGTGCACCAGTACGTCGTCGACGAGAACCTGCTTCCGGTGCCGCTCGGCGCGCCCGGCGCCATCGTCTTCTCCGGCGTGTGCGTGGGGCGCGGCTACGTCAACGACGCCGAACGCACCCGGCTCGCCTATCAGGCCGATCCGCACCGCCCGGGTGAACGGCTGTACCGGGGAGGCGACTTCGGCCGCTGGCGGCCCGACGGAAAGCTGGAGTTCCTCGGCCGCCGGGACGCGCAGGTCAAGATCCGGGGGTTCCGGGTCGAGATCGGCGAGGTCGAGAACACGCTGCTGCGGGTGCCCGGCGTCACGGACTGCGCGGTCGTGGTGACCGGCGCGGAGGGGCACGGCCGCCAACTGGCCGCCTTCTGCACGAGCGAGGGCGCGATGACCGCCGAGGACCTGCGGGAGCGGCTCGCGGACCTGCTCCCCGCGTACATGGTCCCGGCGTCCTTCCACCGGCTGGACCGCCTGCCGCTCACCGCCAACGGCAAGACCGACCGCAAGGCGCTCGCGGCGCTCGCCGAGGACCTCGGTCCGGCCCGGGACCCCCGCGGCGCCCCGCGGACACCGGCCGAACGGCGGCTCGCGGCCCGATGGGAGGCGGAACTCGGCCTGCCGCCCGGACGGATCCGCCGCGACGACAACTTCTTCGATCTGGGCGGTACATCCCTGACGGCGGTACGGCTCGCGGTCTCGCTGGACCGGGTGATCTCGCCGCGCGACCTCGCGGGCCGCCCCGTACTGGCCGACCTGGCCCGGCTGATCGACACCCGTACGAGATGCGAGAGGTGAGATCGACATGCTGTCGGCACTCTTCCGCAAGAACAGAGCCACCACGACAGAGGCCCCTGGGAGCCTTCCGGTACTCGACGTGGAGGACATTCAGGATGCCCGGGGCACGCTGCGCGAACTCGTCGCCGAGCACGGGGCGGTCACCGTCCGGGGCCTCGGCCTGCGCACCCCGGCCGACGTCGAGCCGGTCCTCCGCCAGGTGGCCGAGCGGCCCCTGACCGAACGGGAGGCGTTCGCCGCCCGCGACCGCCACGCGGACGGCGTCTACTCGTCGTCGGCCTGGCCGCCCACCCAGCCCATGTGCATGCACCATGAACTCAGTTACGCCCTCGAGTGTCCCGGCCTGATGCTGTTCGCGTGCCTGGAGCCGCCCGTCGAAGGCGGCGCCACCGCGGTGGCCGACGCGACCGCCGTGCTGCGGGCGCTGCCCGCCGACCTCGTCGACCGCTTCGCCCGGGAGGGCTGGCTGCTCACCAGGGCCTACAACGAGGGGATCGGCGCGACGCTCGGTCAGTCCTTCGGCACCGACGACCGCGGCGCGGTCGAGGCCTACTGCCGTGCCCACGCGATCGACTGGTCCTGGCAGCCGGACGGTTCGCTGCGGACACGGCAGCACCGGCACGCCGTCATACGGCACCCGGTCTCCGGCCGGCCGTGCTGGTTCAACCAGATCGCGTTCCTGAACGAGTGGACGATGGCACCCGAGGTCAGGGAGTTCCTGATCGACGAGTACGGACCCGACGGTCTCCCCTTCAACACCCGTTACGGCAACGGCGATCCGGTGCCCCCGGACGTCGTCGAGCGGATCAACAAGACCTACGAGGCCCACACCGTACGCCGGTCCTGGCAGCGCGGGGACCTGATGCTCGTGGACAACATCCGCACCGCGCACAGCCGGGAGGCCTACCAGGGCCCGCGGGAGGTCGTGGTGGCGATGGCCGACCCCGTGCGTCCCGGCCTTCCCGGACCGCAGACAGGGAGTGAAGCGGCATGACCACCGTGCACACCGTCCCGCAGACCGCCGTGACGGACACGGACACCCCGGTCGTGCCGTCCTTCGCCGTCATCCCCGGGAGCCAGGTCAAGGAGGTGCTCCAGGGCCGGGAGAAGACCGTGGTGGAGGTCGTCGAGGCGACGTACCGCCTGCACGGCGCCGGCCGTACGGTCAACCCGCCGTCCTCCTTCCTGCGCTTCCCCGACCGGCCGACGGCACGGATCATCGCCCTGCCCGCCTCCCTCGGCGGCGAGGGCCGGGCGGACGGCCTGAAATGGATCTCCAGCTTCCCCGCCAACGTCGCCTCGGACATCCCCCGGGCGTCCGCCGTCCTCATCCTCAACGACCCCGTCACGGGCTACCCCTTCGTTTGCATGGAGAGCTCGATCATCAGCGCCGCCAGAACCGCCGCGTCCGCCGCGTCGGCCGCCGACCGGCTCAGCAGGGGACGGCCGCGCCCGGCCCGGCTGGGGTTCGTCGGGGCGGGTCTGATCGCCCGTTACATCCACACCTACCTGGAGGGCACCGGCTGGACCTTCGACGCCATCGGCGTGCACGACCTGTCGCCCGACAGCGCCGCCGGCTTCCGCACCTACCTGGAGCAGTCCGGGGCCGTCGGACGCGTCACCGTGCACGGCAGCGCCGAGGAACTGATCCGCCTCAGCGACCTGATCGTCTTCGCCACGGTCGCCGACCGGCCGCACATCACCGAGCCGTCGTGGTTCCGGCACAACCCGGTGGTGCTGCACGTGTCGCTGCGCGACCTCGCACCCGAGGTGCTGCTCGGCGCCACCAACGTCGTCGACGACATCGACCACTGCCTGCGGGCCGCCACCTCACCGCACCTCACCGAACGCCTCACCGGCAACCGTGACTTCCTGCTCGGCACGCTCGACGACGTGATGGCCGGCCGGGTGACGGTCCCGGCCGGCCGTCCGGCGGTCTTCTCACCGTTCGGCCTGGGCGTGCTGGACCTCGCGGTCGGCAGCTACGTCTACGACGAAGTGGCCCGCTCCGGCGAACTGCGGGTCATCGACCACTTCTTTCACGAACTGAGCCGGCACGGCTGAGGGCGGAACCCGTCCACCGTCCGGTCCTGTACGAGGAGAACATCGTGCCTGTCATATCCGTACCCCACGCCTTCAACGAGGAGGACCTGTACGTCGACCTCGAGCCGATGACGGGACACCGGCTCTTCCTCAAGTGCGAGGGCTTCAACTTCGCCGGTTCGATCAAGATGAAGGCCGCGACCGAGATGGTGGAGTCCGCCGAGCGCGGCGGAACCCTCAGGCCGGACTCGATCCTGGTCGAGTCCTCCTCCGGCAACCTCGGTGTGGCACTGAGCATGATCGCCGCGAGCAAGGGCTACCGCTTCGTCTGCGTGACGGACTCCCGGTGCAACCTCGCCACCCGGCTGATGATGGAGGCCCTGGGCAGCCAGGTCCACGTCGTCTCCGACGAGCACGCCACGGGCGGTCTGCTGGGCGCGCGGCTGGCGCACCTGCGCGCTCTGTGCGCCGCCGACGACCGCTATGTGTGGCTGAGCCAGTACACCAACCCCGACAACTGGAAGGCGCACTACTTCCGGACGGCCCCGGCCATCGCCCGCTGGTTCCCGCTCCTGGACGTCCTGTTCATCGGCGTCGGCACGACCGGCACCCTGATGGGCTGCGCCCGCTGGTTCCGCTCCTGGCACCGGCCGGTGCGGATCGTCGCGGTGGACAGCGTCGGCTCCGCCATCTTCGGCGACCCGCCCGGACGGCGGATGATTCCCGGCCTCGGCATGAGCGTCCGGCCTCCGCTGCTCGACGAGAGCTACGTCGACGAGGCGGTGCGCGTCGAGGAGGCCGATGCCATCCGCACCTGCCGGAACATGGCACGGCAGGGCTTCCTCTTCGGCGGGTCGACCGGCACGGTCGTCAGCGGGGCGACGAACTGGCTCGCCCGGCACGGAACACCGGGCCTCACGCCCGTCGCGATCGCCCCGGACCTCGGTGAGCGCTATCTCGACACGATCTACCAGAGCAACTGGGTGCAGGCCCTGTACGGCGGCGACGCCATCGAGGACCCCCGCGCCGTGCGAGCGCCCGCCGACTGACCCGGGACAGCCATGCCATGTGCCTCCTCCCGGTGAGACCGGCCCTGCGTCCCGAGCGGCTGACATCCGCCGCCCGGACCCGGCCTCCGCAGCCGCCCCGCCCCGGCCGGCCCCGAGTGTGGCTGGCCGGGGTGGAGGACCTCCGCGGCGCCGTGGCACCGCTCGCCTGCACGCTGCTGGACAGCGGGGAACGGGCACGGGCCGCGGCACTGCACCGGGCTGCGGACCGGGACGGCTACCTGGTCGCCCATGTGTTCCTGCGCCTGCTCCTCGGCGCCTACCTCGGGGTCGAGCCGTCGGACGTGACGTTCGTACGGCGACCCTGCCCGGTCTGCCAGGGCCCGCACGGCCGTCCCGACGTGCCCGGCGTGCCCCTGTGCTTCTCCGTCTCCCGGACCGACGGATTCTGCCTTCTCGCCTTCGCGGACACGGCGGTCGGCGCGGACATCGAGCGGCTGCCCGGCCCGGACGTCGTCGCCGCCCTCACGGCGACGCTGCATCCCCGTGAGGCCGCCGAGCTCGCCGCGTGTCCGACTCAGGGGCGCCCGGCCGCCTTCGCCCGGGTGTGGACACGCAAGGAGGCGTATCTGAAAGGGCTCGGCACCGGACTCGGACGTGACCTCGGCTCCGACCACCTCGGCGCCTCCGCGCGCGGGCCCCGCCGGATGCCGGGCTGGACGGTCGACGACGTGGTGGTGGGCACGGGGCACGCGGCCGCCGTCGCGGTGGCCGAGCGGTGACCGTCAAGCGGCGGTGATCGTCACGCGGGGACGGAGATGACGCCGACCGGGTCGGTGGTGGGCTGCCGAGAGCCGCCGGCCGGTTCCACCGTGAGACAGACGGCAGTGGCCCCGCCGAGGGCCCCCTCCAGGACTTCCGCATGACCCCCGCTCGCGGTGGACAGCAGTCCGGCGGGCCGGAGCTGCCCCGATTGGGCGTACCAGAGCTGGTAGACCCGGTCGTCGGTGAGCGACGGCAGCCCCGACGCGAACACCGCGGACCGGTTCTCCGTCCGGGAGGCGACCACGCTCGCGGTCCCGCCGTGCGCGAGGTCCTTGGCGCTGATCGTGGCGTCGGGGGCGGTCAGGACGGCGGCGAGTTGCCGGTACTCGGAGCGCTCCTCGGCGGACTCCTCACGCGCGTTGTCGGCCTCGGAGCTCTGCCACCAGGCGATACCTCCGAGAGCCGCTGCCGCCGCCAGGGATGCCGCCAGCGCCAGCTTGAGCCCCCGCTGCCGGCGGCGCCGGCGCCGGGCCTCGGCTGAGCCGGACCGGTCCTGACGTACGGCGGCGATCCGGTCGAGCACCCGGCGGCGCAGGTCCGCGGAGGGTTCGCTCGTCTCGGCGGCCCCCATCCCGACGGCTGCCGCGGACAGCTCATCGACCTCCGCACGGCATGCGGCGCAACCGGACAGGTGCTCCTCGAAGGCGGCTCTCTCACCGGCCGGCAGCGCGTGCAGCACATACGCGCCGACATCGAGGTGGGGGTCGTCGGTGAGGTTCACGAGCCGGCCTCCATACAGTCGTGCAGGCGCTGCAGCCCCTGACGCATTCGCGACTTGACGGTGCCGGCCGGCATCGCGAGCGCCTCGGCGACCTCCGCGTACGTCAACCCCTCGTAGTAGGCCAGTACCAGGGGCAGCCGCAGCTCGCGGGCCAGCTCGGTCAGGCAGCGGAAGACCACCCGCTGCTCCTCTCGCGTCTCGACCTCCTCGGCGACGGTGTCGAAGGACCGCTCCTGCTCCCGGACCGCGGCGCGCAGCTCGCGGGCGCGGCCCGCGGCGACGGACCGTACGCGGTCCACCGCGCGGCGGTGCGCGAGGGTGAGCACCCAGTTCCGGGCGGCTCCGCGCGCGGGCCGGAACCGGTCGGCGGTCCGCCACACCTCCACCATCACGTCCTGGGTCACCTCCTCCGCCTGGGCCTTGTCCCTGACCACGCGGCAGGTCAGTCCCAGCACCGTGTGCGCCAGGGCGTCGTACAGTTCGGCGAAGGCCTCTTCGTCGCCGTCGGCGGCGCGGATGAGCATCTGGTTCAGCGCGGGGTCGTCCGCGGCCCCTGCTCGCCCCCCGCTCGTGTCACCTTCCCTCCGAGCTCCGGCTCCTCGGTCCATCGCGCCTCCTCGGCTCAGCTCGACACTGGCCCTGTTCTCCGCAGAGCGCATCCGGTCCAAAGCCGTCCGTCTGACAGATTCACCTGTCTGCCGCAGCAGACGGCCGACCGGTCTCACGCGCGGCGAGGTGGCGCGTTTCCCCCCACTGCTGGTTCGTAGCCGTCGGCGTGACAGATCAAGATCAGTCGCCGCCGGAGCACGAG
>NZ_JBHUQX010000144.1:0-20483 GCF_042674225.1 Streptomyces sp. NPDC056948 | reverse complement strand
GTCGTCATGAGCAGACCTTGCCGTCCTTCGGGACCGACCCGTCCAGCAGATACGCGTCCACCGTGGAGTCCACGCAGTCGCTCCCGCTGCCGTAGGCGCCATGCCCCTCGCCCCGCCAGGTGAGCATCACTCCGACGCCCTTGCCCAGCTCGTCGGCCATCTTGCGGGCACCCTCGTAGGGGGTGGCCGGGTCGCCGGTGTTGCCGACCACCAGGACCGGTGCCGCGCCGGGGGCGCTCACCTCCGGGGTGTCGTGCTGTCCGGGCACCGGCCAGTCGTGGCACCAGCCGGCCGTGTCCCAGCCCAGGAAGGTGCCGAAGACCGGGGAGATCTTCTCGAACTCCGGCAGCAGTTCCTTCGTCCGGGCCGCGGTGGGCCGCTGCCGGTCGTCCAGGCACGATATGACCCGTTGTGAGTGGGTCGTCGTGCCGTAGTGGCCCGACGGGGCGCGGTCGTTGTAGCCGTCGGCGAGGGTCAGCAGCTCCGAGCCGTCACCCCGCTCGGCCGCGTCGAGGGCGCTGGTCAGCGTCGGCCAGCTCTCCTTGTTGTACAGCGGCAGGGTGAGGCCGGTGACCGCGAGCGTCTGGGTCAGCTTCCGCCCGGGCGTGGCCGTCGGCAGGGGCCGGGCGTCGATCCGTCGCAGCAGGTCCGCGATCTTCCGCGTGCCCGCCTGAGGGTCCTGGCCCGTGGACTCGAGATAGCCGTTCAGTGCGCGTTGGAAGCCCCTGGCCTGGTTCTGGGCATGGCCCACGGTGTCGGCGCCGGGGTCGACGACCGCGTCCAGCGTCATCCGCCCCACGTTCTTCGGGAACAAGTGGGCATAGGTGCCGCCCAGTTCGGTGCCGTACGAGATGCCGAAATAGTGCATCCTGTCGTCTCCGAGGACCTCCCGGATGCGGTCCATGTCGCGGGCCGAGTCGGCGGTCGAGACATGCGCCATGAGCTTCCCGGCGTCCTTCCGGCAGCCCTTGCCGAAGCCGGCGGCGTCCTGGAAGTACGCCTTCTCCTCGGCCGGTGTGTCGGGGGTGACGTCCACCGACTCGGCGGCCTGGATCTCCTTGTCGCCGCGGCAGCGCACGCCCTCGCTGGCGCCCACCCCGCGCGGGTCCCAGCTCACCAGGTCGTACCGCTCACGGAGCCGGGAGACCGTCGGGGCGTACGACGGCATCATGGACAGGCCGGAAGCGCCGGGGCCGCCGAAGTTGAACAAGAGCGAGCCCACGCGGTCGTCGCCGCGGGCCTTGGCGCGGATCAGTGCCAGTCCGATCGTCTCGCCGTCCGGCTTCGACCAGTCCAGCGGCACCTTCAACGTCGCGCACTGCCAGTCGCTGCTCGGCGCGGGGGCGTCGGTGGTGGCCTTGCAGCGGCCCCAGGAGAGCCCGCCGCCCTTGTCGTCGTCGGACGAGCCGCCGCTGCAGCCCGCCGCCAGCAGTGCCGAGGCGACCGCCACCGCGGTCCACCGTACGAAGCGCGACATGCGCCCAGTCCCCCCTCGCAGGCCGTCCGCACCGTGCTGCGGATGGCGGTCAGGCCATGGTAGGCAGATCCCGCGCCGGCCGTGCCGGCCTGTGGATAACCTTCTGACCTGCTGCTTTGCTGGGGCCGTCGCTGTTCTCAGGTGCAGACGGTCCCCGCCTGGGGCACCTTTCCGTCCAGCAGATAGCCGTTCACCGCGCTCTGCACACACTTGTTCTTGCTGTTGTAGGCGCCGTGCCCCTGCCCCCGGTACGTCAGCTCGACACCGACACCCTTGCCCAGCGCGTCCACCATCTTCCGGGCGCCCTCGTAGGGGGTGGCCGGGTCGCCGGTGTTGCCGACGACCAGGATCGGCGCCGAGCCCGGCGCGCTCACGTCCGGGTGATCGGCGGCGCCCGCCACGGCCCAGTCGGTGCAGCCGATCATGCCCCACGCCAGATAGTCGCCGAACAGGGCGGACGCGGCCCGGAACTCGGGCAGCCTCCGCTCCACATAGGCGGTGTCGTAGCGCGGCTTGGAGTCGGAGCAGCTGATGGCGGTGTGGGCGGCGCTCGAGTTGTCGTACTCGCCGTTCTCACTGCGCCCGTTGCTCGAGTCGGACAGCAGCAACAGGATGCTGCCATCACCGTCGTACGCCTGCTCGAGGCCCTCCTTGAGGTACTCCCAGAAGTCCTGCGAGTACAGCGCCTGCACGATGCCGTTGGTCGCCGCGGTCTGGGTCAGCTCCCGGGGGAAGACGCCCGGGATCGGCTTGCGGTCGAGGTCCTTCAGCAGCGTGGCGATACGGTCCTTCACATCCTGCGCGCTGTCGCCGATGGGGCACTCCTCGGACTTGGACACACAGTCCTCGGCGAAGTTGTCGAGCGCGAGCTGGAAGCCCTTGGCCTGCCCGAGCGAGCCCTGCTCGGAGTTCTGCGTGGGATCGACGACGGCGTCGAACACGGCCCGCCCCACCCGCTTGGGGAACAGGTGCGCGTAGACGCCGCCGAGCTCGGTGCCGTAGGAGATGCCGAAGTAGTGCAGCTTGTCGTCGCCGAGGACCTGGCGCATCAGATCGAGGTCGCGAGCCGCGTCGGTGGTGCGCACGTGCGGCAGGACCTTCTCGGAGTTCTGCTCGCAGGCGTCGTTGAACTCCTTGGTGCTGTCCAGGAGCTCGGTGCGTTCGGCGGTGTCGTCGGGCGTGCCGTCCTGCTGGAAGTACGCGTCGAGCTGCTGGTCGTTCTCGCAGATCACGGGGTCGCTGCGGCCGACTCCGCGCGGGTCGAAGCTGACCAGGTCGTAGCGGGTGCGCAGGGTCTCGTAGTCCTCGGCGAAGCCGGGCAGCGCGGTGACGCCCGAGCCGCCGGGACCGCCGAAGTTGAAGATGAGCGAGCCGATGCGTTCGCTCGCGTCGCCGGTGGTCCTGACCCGGATCAGCTCGAGGCCGATCGTGTCGCCCTTGGGGTCGTCCCAGTCGAGAGGGGCCTTCATGGTGGCGCACTGCCACTCGCCGTTGTCCGGCAGGGGAGAGGGCGCGGCGCCTTCGCCCTGGGCTTCGTCCGGAGCCGGGCAGGCCTTCCAGCTCAGTTCCTGCCGCGTGAGGTCCTCGTCCTTGGCGTCGTCGTCACCGCAGCCCGCCAGCACGGCGGAGAGCAGCACGGCGGTGGCGGTCAGGGCGGCGGCGCGCAGCCGGAGGAGGCATGGCATGGTTCCATCCTGCGGCGGCCCGCGGGCGGACGCGCGGGACGCGTGTCGTACGAGGTAGGCGGGGCTGGTGTTGCCAAAAGCTGTGCCGACTACCTGCCCGCCGGCCACTGGCCTCAGAGGGCTTGCTTGCGGGTGAGGTGGTTGAAGGCCAGCCAGCCCGGCAGCACGGGCAGCCACAGCGTCAGCAGACGGAACAGCAGGACGGCCGGTGCCGCGACCTCCTTCGGGAGGCCGACGGCGATCAGACCGACCGTCAGGGTCGCCTCGACCGCGCCCACACCGCCCGGTGTCGGCGCCGCGGACCCCAGGGCGTTGCCCGCGAGGAAGACGACGGCCACGCTGGCGAGACTGATCGAGGTGGACTCGTCGCCGAACGCGCGGATCGACGCGTCCAGGCACATCACGAAGCAGGCGGTCAGCAGCAGCATGCCGCCGATGCCGGTGACCAGCTTCTGCGGCCGCTGCAACACGTCCAGCATGCGCGGCACGACACCCGCGAACAGCGACCGCACGCGCGTGACGACGAACTTCCGCAGGAAGGGCACCGAGGTCACCACGAGCACGAGCACCGCCACCGTCAGCAGACCGGCGATGACCGTCCGGGACGGCGACAGCGACGGCGTCTTCTCCGTCCCGGTCAGATAGCCGAAGGCCAGCAGCATCAGGATGTGGCAGCCGAGCCCGAACAACTGCGACGCGCCCACGCTCGCCACCGCGAGCCCCGGCCGCACTCCCGCGCGCTGCAGGAAGCGCGTGTTCAGGGCGACACCGCCCACCGCCGCCGGGGCGACGATCTTCACGAACGAGCCGGCGACCTGCGCCGCCACGGTCCGCAGGAACGGCACCCGCTCGGGCACGAATCCCAGCAGAGCCATCGCCGCCGCGAGGTAGCTGCACATCGAGAACAGGACCGCCGCGGCGACCCAGCCCCATTCGGCGTTCGCGATGAGCGGCCCGAACTCGATGTGCGTGAGCTGTGTCAGCAGGAAGTACGCGCCGATCGCGCCGGCCATGAAGCTGATCAGCGTGCGCGGCCGTACCCGCTCCAGCCGGGCCGGCTCGACCGGTGCCTGCGGCCTGATCAGCAGCACCTCGTGGCGGATCTGCGTGAGCAGGTCCTCCTCGCGCGCCTCCTCCACGGCCTCGTCGATGGCACGCTTCTCGGCCCGCTGCTCCGCCCGTACGGCCTTCTTGTCGGCCTTCTCCGGGACCGGAACGGCCTCGTCCGAGGACGACTCCTCCAGGCGCGCCTGCTTGGCCAGCCGGGACGCCTCCAGAACCGCCTCGCGCTCGCGCTGTGCCCGCTCTCTGGCCAGTTTGCGCAGCGTCGCGCGCGTGGAGCGGCTGAGCGCGATGGGCTGGAGCATCGGCAGACAGTCCGCCACCGCGTCCGGGCCGAGCACGCCCACCGCCGAGGCCACCGCCCGCTCGGCGCCCACCCGGAGACCCAGGGTCACCAGAAGTTGGGAGATGTCCATGCGCAGCAGCAGGTCGCCGGCCGCGATCTCGCCGACGCGCAGGTCGGTGAGGATCACCGTGCCGGAACGATCCACCAGAATCGCGTCGCCCACCAGCCTGCGGTGCGCGATACGCCGGGACTGCAGGGCCTTCACCTGGTGCCAGGTGTCGCGCAGCAGATTGTCGGTGATCTCCTCGTCCGGCAGGGAGTCGAGGGTGTGTGCGCCGCTGTGCTCGTAGACGAGCATGACCGCGTCGGGGCCGAGCTCGGAGGTGGCGATCAGCTTGGGCGCGTTGGCACCGGCCGCGATGGCCGCGTACGCCAGCAGCGCTTCCTGCTCCAGGGCCTGGCGCAGCGACTGGAGGCTGCTGCGGGTGGCGAAGCCGCGCAGGGTCAGATTGCGCCACGCACGGTAGAAGAAGCCCTGGGCCTGCTGCTCCCGGTCGACCACCGTGACGTCCAGGGGCGGGCCGTCCTCGAGCGTGACGAAGTAGCGGCGGCCCCGGTCGCCGGTGTCCGGGTTGTCCGAGGTGTCCTCGCGTGAGGCGCTGACCGGGCGGAAGCCGACGGTCCGCAGGCCGGCCATCAGGGTCTGTCCGGTGGGCCGGACGTTGGGTGAGCCGACCGCGTAGAGCGTGCCGTAGGCCACGGTCCAGCCGATCAGCACGGTCAGGATGATCGAGAACGGGGTCGTGTACCCGGTGACGAGCATCGAGAAGGCGTCGAGCAGCAGCACGACCCACAGCACCGTGCGCCACCTGGGTCTGCGTGACATGCCGACGGCTGTCATATAGGCGATGACCGGCGCCAGATAGCCGTGCACGGGGTCGGTCAGCGCGTGGATGTCCCCGGGGGAGGGCTGGGTGAGCGCTTCCTGGATCGAGCCGGGGGCGGCCCGGGCGACCCACAGGTCGGTGGCGAGTGTCACACCGTGCGCGAGGACCGCGGCGAGCACGCCGTCGGCGATTCTGAGGCCGTCCCGTTTGATCAGCCGCTCGATGGCGAAGGCGACCGGCACCAGCAGGATCGCGATGCTGGAGGCCAGCCCCGCGATCTTGATGAGCAGGTCGGGCGCCTGTCCGGTGCCCTTGTTGATGTCCTGTTCGAGGCCCGAGGTGGTGCCGTGCGCGAACGCGGCGATGCCGATCAGCACCGCGACGGCGAGCACGCCCACCAGGAGCCGCATCAGATCGGACGGGCGGTGCACGCGCGCGGGGAGCAGCGGTTCGTCGCCCTCCACCTCGTCGATGTGCGCGATGTCGGGCTCCTCGCCGGCCGTCTTCGGGCGGTCGTCCGGAGTGCCCGGGCGCGACGAAGCGTCAGAGGTGCCCCCCGTGTCCTCGGAATGCGCACCCTGCTGCTTCATCGTCTCTTCTTGGTCTCGTATCACCGGTCACCGCCCGCACGATGGTGGCATGCCGCACCGATACGCGGGGGCATCAGGGTGCACATGCGGGGGCGGACAGTCTGCCCGACGCGGTGCTGCCGGGCGAGGGAAACGCTCGCGGGCACGCGCGTCCCGTTGTCGGTGGGGTGGGGCAGGATGGGGCGGATGAGCGAGGAGAGCCTGCCGGAGGACACCGGCGCGCAGGACACCCGCACGGGGTACGACGGAGCTCGTGCGGAACCCGGGGAAGCCCTGCCCGCGTATGCCGAGCGGGTCCTCGATGTCGCCGAACTGATCCCGCCGGGCCGTGTCATGACATACGGGGACGTCGCCGAGTGGCTCGAGGAGGGCGGTCCGCGGCAGGTCGGCCGTGTGATGGCTCTCTACGGGGGAGCCGTTCCGTGGTGGCGGGTCGTCCGCGCGGACGGTGT
Organism: Streptomyces sp. NPDC056948; assembly: GCF_042674225.1. NCBI lineage: Bacteria > Bacillati > Actinomycetota > Actinomycetes > Kitasatosporales > Streptomycetaceae > Streptomyces > Streptomyces sp. NPDC056948. The sequence goes on along the minus strand of NZ_JBHUQX010000144.1, from coordinate 14,044 downwards.
CCTGCTCCCGGGCCACCAGCAGCGGGCGCTCGGCCACTACCGCGCGGAGGGCACCCCCCTGAAGGAGGCGAGCCGGGCCGCCGAGGGCCACCTGCCGCGGATCGACATGCGACGGGCGCGGTGGGACGGCGGCGAACGCGCGGAGGGTCACACCTGACAGCTTCCGCCATCGGACGGCCTCCCGTGTGGCCCGTGATCCGGACGGGGGAATCGGGGCACGTCGGTGCCATGACGTACGTTCGTGAGGCGAGGGGCATGAGTGGCACAGGTGCCGCGAGTGGCCGGCGGGAAGAAGGGGAAGCCCTGCTTCCGCCTCACCCGTCGGCGTAGCGTCGGCTGCGCGTGTCCCCGTCACCCCGCGGTCACCGCCCGCCACGCGCGATGGCCCGCCAACCAGTACTTCCACCAGGACCGGCGAACCACGTGAGCTCCTCTTCCTCCACCAGCGGCCTGTCGCACCCCCGGGTGCGGTGGGGGAGCCGTGGCGCTTACCGACTGGTACGTACCCCTCCTGCCCGGGTGGACCCCCCTCTTTTGGACGCCTCGCAGCGCTCCGTGGTTGACCACGCGGCCGGCCCGCTGCTCGTCCTCGCAGGTCCGGGCACCGGCAAGACCACCACGCTCGTCGAGTCCGTGGCCGAGCGCATCGCCCGGGGCGCGGACCCCGAGCGCGTCCTGGTCCTCACATTCAGCCGCAGGGCGGCCGTCGAACTGCGCGACCGCATGGCCACCCGGGCCGGGGCGGCCCGCGCTCCCCGGGCGACCACCTTCCACTCGTTCTGCTACGCCCTGGTCCGTGCCCACCAGGACAGCGACCTGTTCGTGGAGCCGATGCGGCTGCTGTCCGGCCCCGAGCAGGACGTCTCCGTACGGGAGCTGCTCGCGGGCCAGGTGGACCTGGAGCGGCTCGGCCTCGCGCACGTGCGCTGGCCGGACGAACTGCGCGCCTGCCTGACCACGCGCGGTTTCGCCGACGAGGTCCGCGCGGTCCTCGCCCGCAGCCGTGAACTGGGCCTCGGCCCCGACGCCCTGGACGCCTTCGCGCACCGCACGGGACGCCCCGACTGGCGCGCGGCGGCCGCCTTCCTGGCCGAGTACCTCGACGTGCTCGACCTCCAGGGCGTGATCGACTACGCGGAGCTCGTCCACCGCGCGGTGCTCCTCGCCCGCCGGCCCGAGGTCGCCACGTGGCTCGCCGCCCGGTACGACGCCGTCTACGTCGACGAGTACCAGGACACGGATCCCGCTCAGGTACGACTCCTGCACGCCCTGGCGGGCGGTGGCCGTACCCTCGTCGCCTTCGGTGACCCCGACCAGTCGATCTATACGTTCCGCGGGGCGGACGTGAACGGCATCCTCGACTTCCCGCACGCCTTTCCGCGCGCGGACGGCCGTCCCGCCCCCGTCGCGGTGCTGCGCACCTCCCGCCGCTCCGGCGCCGGCCTGCTGGCAGCCACCCGGCTGCTGACCCAGCGCATGCCGCTGACCCGCCTGCCCGCCGAGAAGGTGCGCGCCCACCGCGAACTCGCGCCCACGAGGGACGGCGGCCGGGTCGAGGCCTACACGTACCCGACCTCGGGGACGGAACTGGACAACATCGCCGACATCCTCCGCAGGGCCCACCTGGAGGACGGCGTCCCCTGGAGCGAGATGGCCGTGCTGGTGCGCGCCGGCTCCCGCACCGTCCCCACGGTCCGCCGCGCCCTCACGGCGGCCGGCGTCCCGGTGGACGTCGACGGCGATGACGTACCCCTGCGCCACGAACCGGCGGTGGCGCCGCTGCTGACGGCGCTTCGGGCGGTGGCCGCGGCGGAGGCGTCGAGGGCTCCCGAGCCGGGGGCTCCAGAGAGGAAGACCACTTCCGAGGACGCCTCCTTCGCCGAGCCGGACCCCAGCTGGCTCGACACCGAGACCGCCCTCGCCCTCCTCACCTCCCCGCTCGCGAGCATGGACGCCGCCGACCTGCGCCGCCTCGGCCGGGCCCTGCGGGACGAGGAGCGGACCGCGGGCAACCCGCTGCCGCCGCCCTCCGACGTGCTCTTGGCGCAGGCGCTCGCCGAGCCGGAGCGGCTGGCCGTGCACGACCCCGTGTACGCGCGCGGCGCCCAGCGCCTCGGTGCGCTGCTCCGCAAGGCCCGTGAACGCCTGGCGGGCGGCGGTACGGCCGAGGAGGCGCTGTGGGACCTGTGGAACGGCACCCCGTGGCCGACGCGGCTGGAGCGGGCCGCACGCCGGGGCGGCGCGGCCGGGCGCAACGCGGACCGCGACCTGGACGCGGTCTGCGCGCTGTTCGCGACGGCGGCCCGCGCCGAGGAGCGCACCGGAGGCCGGGGCACGCTGAACTTCCTGGAGGAGATCGAGGCCGAGGACATCGCCGCCGACACCCTCACGCGGCGTGCCGTACGCCCCGACGCCGTCCGCCTGATGACCGCACACCGTTCCAAGGGCCTTCAGTGGCGCCTCGTGGTCGTCGCGGGCGTCCAGGAGGGGCTCTGGCCCGACCTGCGCCGCCGTGGCTCCCTCCTGGAGGCCGACCGCATCGGGCGCGACGGACTCGCCGAACCCCTCACCCCCGGCGCGCTGCTCGCCGAGGAACGCCGCCTGTTCTACGTGGCCGCCACGCGCGCGCGTGAACGCCTGGTCGTCACCGCGGTCAAGGCCCCGGCGGACGACGGCGACCAGCCCTCCCGCTTCCTCACCGAACTGGGAGTCGAACCCAAGGACGTCACAGGACGCCCGCGCCGCCCGCTGTCCGTCGCGGCACTCGTCGCCGAACTGCGCGCCACCACGGTCGACCCGCGTGTCTCCGATGCCCTCCGGGAAGCCGCCGCCCGCCGTCTGGCCCGGCTCGCCGCCCTCGCCGACGAGGACGGCCGCCCCCTGGTGCCGTCCGCACACCCCTACCGCTGGTGGGGGATGTTCGAGCCGACCGAGTCCAAGGTGCCGCTGCGCAACCGCGACCAGCCCGTCGTGCTCTCCGGCAGCGCACTCGACCAGCTCGCCAACACCTGCGCCCTGCAGTGGTTCCTGGGCCGCGAGGTGAAGGCCGACGCGCCCGCGACCGCCGCGCAGGGCTTCGGCAACGTGGTGCACGTCCTCGCCGACGAGGTCGCCTCCGGGCACACCCCGGCCGACCTCTCCGTCCTCATGGAACGCCTCGACTCCGTGTGGAACGCCCTCGCCTTCGACGCGCCCTGGAAGTCGGACCAGGAGAAGGACAACGCGCGCGTAGCGCTCGAACGGTTCCTTCAGTGGCACGTCATGGACCGCACTGGGCGTACCTCGGTCGCCAGCGAGCACGACTTCGACGTCACTCTCGAAGCGGGCGACTACCAGGTGCGCGTCCGGGGCCAGATGGACCGTGTCGAGGCGGACGGTGACGGCCGCGCCTACGTGGTCGACTTCAAGACCGGCAAACAGGCGCCCACCGGCAAGGAGGTGGAGCGCCACCCGCAGCTCGCCGTCTACCAGCTGGCCGTCCGTGAGGGCGCCGTCGACGACGTCTTCGACGGCGCGCGTCCCGAGCCGGGCGGTGCCGAACTCGTCCATCTCCGGCAGGGCGCCGCCCAGCGCGACGGCGGCGAGACGCTGCCCAAGGTGCAGGCCCAGGAGCCGCTGGAGGGGGAGTGGGTCGGCGATCTGCTGGCCACCGCCGCAGGAAAGGTCCTCGACGAGCGGTTCACGCCGACCGCCGGGCAGCACTGCACGCACTGCGCGTTCCGGGCCTCGTGCAGCGCGCGGCAGGAGGGCCGCCATGTCGTCGAGTGATCTATCGCACCACATGTGCTGACCTGCGTATCTTCCTCCCCGGAGACCGATCCGGCCGCCACTGTCAGTGGCCGCCACTAGCCTCTTTCGTTGTGCCCGCCCGTATCAGCGATCCCGAACAGCTCAAGGAGCTCCTCGGCATCCCGTTCACCCCGGAGCAGACGGCCTGCATCACCGCGCCGCCCGCCCCGCAGGTGATCGTGGCCGGTGCCGGCTCGGGCAAGACGACGGTGATGGCGGCACGCGTGGTGTGGCTGGTCGGCACCGGCCAGGTCGCCCCCGAGCAGGTGCTCGGCCTCACCTTCACCAACAAGGCCGCCGCCGAACTCGCCGAGCGCGTCCGCAAGGCGCTGGTCAAGGCCGGCGTCACCGACCCGGACGCCATCGACCCGGACAACCCGCCGGGCGAGCCGGTGATCTCGACGTACCACTCCTTCGCGGGCCGCCTGCTGACCGACCACGGCCTGCGCCTCGGGCTTGAGCCCACGTCCCGGCTGCTCGCCGACGCGACCCGCTTCCAGCTCGCCGCGCGCGTCCTGCGCGAGGCCCCGGGGTCCTATCCGGCCCTGACCCGTTCCTTCCCGGACCTGGTCGGCGACCTCCTCGCCCTCGACGCCGAGCTCGCCGAGCACCTCGTGCGCCCGGAGGCGCTGCGCGCGTACGACGCCGAACTGCTGCTGACCCTGCGAGGCGTCAGGCTCAGCAACGCCGACCTGCGCAAGGTCCCCGAGGCGGCCGCCGCCCGCCGTGAACTGGCCGAGCTGGTGACCCGTTACCGGGCCGCCAAGCGCGAGCGGGACCTGCTCGACTTCGGCGACCAGATCGCCCTGTCGGCCCGGCTCGCCGGGATCCCCGAAGTGGGCCGCGTCCTGCGCGACGAGTTCCGGGTGGTCCTGCTCGACGAGTACCAGGACACCTCCGTCGCCCAACGCGTCCTCCTGGCGGGACTGTTCGGCGAGGGCACCGGCCACCCGGTCACCGCCGTCGGCGACCCCTGCCAGGCGATCTACGGCTGGCGCGGCGCCTCCGTCGCCAACCTCGACGACTTCCCCGAGCATTTCGCCCGCGCCGACGGCAGCCCCGCGACCCGCCAGGCGCTCAGCGAGAACCGCCGCAGCGGCGGCCGTCTCCTCGACCTCGCCAACGGCCTGGCGGAGCCCCTGCGCGCCCTGCACGCGGGCGTGGAGGCCCTTCGCCCCGCCCCCGGGGCCGAACGCGACGGCATCGTGCGCTGCGCGCTGCTGCGTACCCATGCCGAGGAGATCGACTGGGCCGCCGACTCCGTCGCCCACCTCGTCCGCACCGGGACGGAACCCGGCGAGATCGCGGTCCTGTGCCGCACGGCGACCGATTTCTCCGAGATCCAGGGCGCACTGGTGGCCCGGGACATCCCGGTCGAGGTCGTCGGCCTGTCCGGGCTGCTGCACCTGCCCGAGATCGCCGACCTCGTCGCCGTGTGCGAGGTCCTTCAGGACCCCGGCGCCAACGCCTCCCTGGTCCGCCTGCTGACCGGCCCGCGCTGGCGCATCGGCCCGCGCGACCTCGCCCTGCTGGGGCGGCGGGCCCGGTTTCTCGTGACCCACGCGCGCGTGGAGGGCGACGACGACCCGGACCGCCGCCTCGCCGAGGCCGTCGAAGGGGTCGACCCGGCCGAGGTGATCTCCCTCGCGGACGCCCTCGACACCTTCCTGGAGACGCCGCTGGACGGCCACGGGGACGACGACCGGCTGCCCTTCTCGCCCGACGCGCGCGTGCGCTTCGCCCGCCTGGCCACCGAACTGCGCGACCTGCGCCGCTCCCTGTCCGACCCGCTGATGGACGTCCTGCACCGCGTCCTCGCCGTCACCGGCCTGGAGGTGGAGCTGTCGGCCTCCCCGCACGCCCTGGCAGCGCGCCGCCGCGAGACACTCTCCAACTTCCTGGACGTCGCCGCCTCCTTCGCCGCCGGCGACAACGAGGCCAGCCTGCTCGCCTTCCTCGGCTTCCTGCGCACCGCCGCCCAGTACGAGAAGGGCCTCGACAACGCCCTCCCCGGCGGTGAGAACACCGTCAAGGTGCTCACCGCCCACAAGTCCAAGGGCCTCGAGTGGGACGTCGTGGTCGTCCCCGGCCTGGTCACCGGCACCTTCCCCAGCAGCCAGGGCCGCGAGAAGTGGACCTCCCAGGGCAAGGTCCTGCCGCACGAACTGCGCGGCGACGCCGACACCCTCCCCGACCTCACCTCCTGGGACGCCAAGGGCCTCAAGGCCTTCCACGAGGCCATGAAGGACCACCAGCACACCGAGGAACTCCGCCTCGGCTACGTCACCTTCACCCGCCCCCGCTCCCTGCTCCTGGGCTCCGGTCACTGGTGGGGACCCACCCAGAAGAAGCGCCGCGGCCCCTCCGCTTTCCTCCAGGACCTCTACGCGCACTGTGCGGCCGGGTACGGCGAGATCGAGGCCTGGGCGGACGAACCCGCCGAGGACGAGGAGAACCCGGCCCTGCACCAGGCCACCGCCGACCAGGTATGGCCCCTGCCCCTGGACGAGGCGGCCCTGGCCCGACGCCGCGCTGCCGCCGAGACCGTCCTGGCCCACCTGGAGGACCTCGCGTCCCACGAGGACGGGCACCCGGCGGCCGTGCACGACCCGGACGCCTTCGACGACCCGGAGTGGCCCCCGCCCCCCGAGGACGACGAGCCTCCCTATGACGAGCCGGACCCGTTCGACTTCGAGGAAGGGACCTTCGACTTCGACAAGGCCGACTTCGACAAGGCCCCCGTCGACGAAGACGCCCTCGCGGAAGCAGAGGGGGCTGCGGACGGGGACGCACGGCCGGCGGACGGCCCCAAGGTCCCCCACCAGGCGGGGCCGCCGGACCCTCAGGCACCGCACCGACACCGCATGCCGCACCTCACCCCGGAGGAAGCCCGCACCATCGCCTCCTGGGACCGCGACCTCGACGCCCTCACCGGCGAGCTCCTGCGCGCCCGCGACAGCGTCACCGAGGTCCCCCTGCCCGCCTCCCTCACGGCCTCCCAGCTGCTGCTCCTGGCCGCGGACCCGGACGGCCTCGCCCAGGAGCTGGCCCGCCCCCTGCCCCGCCCGCCCCAGCCCGCCGCCCGCCGCGGCACCCGCTTCCACGCCTGGGTCGAGGCCCGCTTCGAAGAGCTGATGCTGCCCCTGCTGGAGCCGGAGGAGCTGCCCGGCAGCGAAGCGGAGATCGCCGACGAACGGGACCTGGAGGCCCTCAAGGACGCCTTCGAGCAGACCGAGTACGCGCACCGCACGCCCTACCGGGTGGAGACCCCCTTCCAGCTCGCGCTCGCCGGCCGCGTCGTACGGGGCCGTATCGACGCCGTCTACAAGGAGGGCGACGGCGAGGACGCGACGTACGAGATCGTCGACTGGAAGACCAACCGCTCACGCACCGCGGACCCCCTCCAGCTCGCCGTCTACCGCCTCGCCTGGGCCGAGCAGCAGGGCGTACCCCCGGAATCCGTCACGGCCGCGTTCCTGTACGTGCGCAACGGCGAGATCGTCCGCCCCGACGACCTGCCTGACCGCGAGGCGCTGGAGCGGCTGCTGAGTGAGGAGCCGCCCGGTGAGGAACCGCACTCCGAGGACGTCAGTGCGGGCCGATAGGCTCGTGACCATGAGCCTGACCCCGGACAGCGTCGTCCGTACGTACATCCAGCAGCATCGCGACGCCTTCCTCGACGACCTCGCCGAGTGGCTGCGCATCCCGTCGGTGTCCGCCCAGCCGGACCACGCGCCCGACGTACGACGCAGCGCCGACTGGCTCGCCGCCGAGCTGAAGGAGACCGGGTTCCCGACGGCCGAGGTCTGGCAGACCCCCGGCGCGCCCGCCGTCTTCGCCGAGTGGCCCTCCGACGACCCGCAGGCGCCCACGGTGCTGGTCTACGGCCACCACGACGTGCAGCCCGCCGCCCGGGAGGACGGCTGGGACAGCGACCCCTTCGAGCCCGTCGTCCGCGAGAACCGTCTCTACGCGCGCGGGGCGGCCGACGACAAGGGCCAGGTGTTCTTCCACACCCTGGGCGTCCGCGCCCATCTCGCCGCCGCCGGCCGCACCACCCCGGCCGTGCATCTGAAGCTGCTGATCGAGGGCGAGGAGGAGTCCGGCTCGCCGCACTTCAGGGCCCTCGTCGAGCAGCACGCCGAGCGGCTCGCCGCCGACGCCGTGATCGTCTCCGACACCGGCATGTGGTCCGAGGACACCCCCACGGTGTGCACCGGCATGCGCGGCCTCGCCGAGTGCGAGATACGGCTGCACGGCCCCGACCAGGACATCCACTCCGGCTCCTTCGGCGGCGCGGTGCCCAACCCGGCGACGGCCGCCGCCCGCCTGGTCGCCGCCCTGCACGACGAGCACGCGCGCGTGGCGATCCCGGGCTTCTACGACGGCGTGGTCGAGCTCACCGACCGCGAGCGCGAACTCCTCGCCGAACTGCCCTTCGACGAGTCGCAGTGGCTGCGCACGGCCAAGTCGTACGCCACCCAGGGGGAGGCCGGGTACACCACCCTTGAGCGCGTCTGGGCCCGCCCCACGGCGGAGGTCAACGGCATCGGCGGCGGCTACCAGGGCCCCGGCAGCAAGACGATCGTTCCGTCCTCCGCCCTGGTGAAGCTGTCCTTCCGGCTGGTGGCGGGTCAGGACCCCGACCATGTGGAGAAGGCCGTCCGCGCCTGGGCCGAGCAGCAGGTGCCCGCCGGGATCCGCTGCGAGATCACGTTCAGCGGGGCCACACGCCCGTGCCTGACCCCGCTGGACCATCCGGCCCTCCAGTCGGTCGCCCGCGCGATGGGCCGGGCCTTCGAAAAGCCCGTCCGCTTCACCCGCGAGGGAGGCTCAGGCCCGGCGGCGGACCTCCAGGACGTCCTGGGTGCTCCGGTGCTGTTCCTCGGCATCTCCGTCCCGTCCGACGGCTGGCACGCCCCAAACGAGAAAGTCGAACTCGACCTGCTCCTCAAGGGCGTCGAGACCACCGCGTACCTGTGGGGCGACCTCGCCGAGAACTGGCGCGATGCGCCCTGAGCGTCCCGGGCCGCCCGGACCGGCCGCGCGCGAGGGGCACACTGGAGGAGTCGCCCCGCACCGCCCGAGCCCCGCCGGACCCGGTCGCCTCCCGCCGTACGTCCCGCTGATCAGCCCGCCGAACCCGACCGTTCCACCGGGGAGTTGGAAGCACCAGTGACCACCTGGACCGACCAGAACGCCGACCGACCCATCTCGCTCACCGCCCCGAACGGCATCGACAGGGCCGCGCACCACCGGCTCGACGAGGCCTGGCTCGCTGCGGCGTGGAGCCACCCCTCGACGCGCTGTTTCGTGGTCTCCGGCGGCCAGGTCCTCATCGACGAGACGGCGGACGGGCACACCGAACTCGTCATGATCCCCTCCTTCGAGGCCCCCCTCACCGAGGCGCACCGGTACTTCCTCGGCATCGACGAGGACGGCGTCAGCTACTTCGCCCTCCAGAAGGACTCCCTGCCCGGGCGTATGGACCAGTCCGCGCGCCCGGCGGGCCTGCGCGAGGCGGGCCTGCTCCTGTCGGCCCGTGACGTGGGCCTGATGGTGCACGCGGTGGGTCTGGAGAACTGGCAGCGCACGCACCGTTTCTGCTCGCGCTGCGGCGAGCGCACCGTCATCGCCGCGGCCGGCCACATCCGCCGCTGCCAGGCCTGCGGCGCCGAGCACTACCCGCGCACGGACCCCGCCGTGATCATGGCCGTGACCGACGAGGACGACCGCCTCCTGCTCGGCCGCCAGGTCCACTGGCCCGAGGGCCGCTTCTCGACGCTCGCCGGCTTCGTCGAGCCCGGGGAGTCCATCGAGCAGTCGGTGCGTCGCGAGGTCCACGAGGAGGCCGGCATCACGGTCGGCCCGGTCGAGTACGTCGCCAGCCAGCCCTGGCCCTTCCCGTCCAGCCTGATGCTGGGCTTCATGGCCCGCGCCACCTCGACCGAGATCGAGGTCGACGGCGACGAGATCCACGAGGCCCGCTGGTTCTCCCGCGAGGACCTGCGCGCCGCCTTCGAGTCCGGCGAGGTGCTCCCGCCGTACGGCATCTCGATCGCGGCCCGCCTGATCGAGCTCTGGTACGGCAAGCCGCTCCCGATGAGGAGCGCGGCCTGACGCCCGTGTGAGCCGTGTGCACGCCCTGGCCCGCAGATACGGAGAAGGCGGTTCCTGAGCCGCCTCAGGAACCGCCTTCCCCGCACAACCGCGCGGCGCCTTTACACGCCGACCTTCTGCTTCACCTGAGCCAGCGACGGGTTGGTGAGGGTGGAGCCGTCCGGGAACAGAACGGTGGGCACCGTCTGGTTTCCGCCATTCGCCTTTTCCACGAACGCGGCGGATGCCGGGTCCTGCTCGATGTTGATCTCGGTGTACGCGATGCCCTCGCGGTCCATCTGGCTCTTCAGCCGGCGGCAGTAGCCGCACCACGTGGTGCTGTACATCGTCACAGTGCCCAGCATGTCTCTCGTGCTCCTTCGGTGGCTCGGGGGCGGGTGGTCGCAGAGGTGGAACGTACGTGAAGGGGCCGCCATTCCCGGGGGCCGAGCCCTGCCGGACGTGACGCCTGCCGCATTAGTACGACTATCGGGGCCCGCCTGTGGACAACCGGCACGGCCGTCTCCCGCGACCTGGCAGCATGGCCGTGTGACAGCAGCAACGCACTCCACCCTGTTCCCGCAGGTACCGGACTCGGCCGACGCGGTGCTCGACGGGCTCGACCCCGAGCAGCGCGAGGTGGCCACCGCCCTGCACGGTCCGGTGTGCGTCCTGGCGGGCGCGGGCACGGGCAAGACCCGGGCGATCACCCACCGCATCGCCTACGGGGTGCGCGCAGGCGTCCTCCACCCCTCCAGCGTGCTCGCCGTCACCTTCACCAACCGCGCCGCCGGAGAGATGCGCGGCCGGCTCCGCCAGCTCGGCGCAGCAGGCGTCCAGGCACGCACCTTCCACTCCGCGGCCCTGCGTCAGCTCCAGTACTTCTGGCCGAAAGCGATCGGCGGCTCCATGCCCCGGCTCGTCGACCGCAAGATCCAGCTCGTCGCCGACGCGGCCGCGGCCTGCCGCATCCGGCTCGACCGGGGCGAGCTGCGGGACGTCACCGCCGAGATCGAATGGTCCAAGGTCACCCAGACCGTCCCCGCGGACTACGCGCCCGCCGTCGCCAAGTCCGGCCGTGAGGCCCCGCGCGACCCCGCGGAGATCGCCCAGCTCTACGCCGCCTACGAGGACGTCAAGCGCGAGCGCGCCGTCATCGACTTCGAGGACGTGCTGCTGCTGACCGTGGCCGTCCTCCAGGACCGGCACGACATCGCCGAACAGGTCCGCGCCCAGTACCAGCACTTCGTGGTCGACGAGTACCAGGACGTCAGCCCCCTCCAGCAGCGCCTGCTGGACCTGTGGCTCGGCGAGCGGGACAGCCTGTGCGTCGTCGGAGACGCCAGCCAGACGATCTATTCGTTCACGGGAGCAACCCCGGACCATCTGCTCGATTTCCGCACCCGCCACCCCGGCGCCACCGTCGTCAAGCTGGTCCGCGACTACCGCTCCACGCCCCAGGTCGTCCACCTCGCCAACGGCCTGCTCGCCCAGGCCAGGGGCCGCGCGGCCGACCACCGCCTGGAGCTCGTCTCCCAACGTGCGCCGGGGCCCGAGCCGGCCTACACGGAGTACACCGACGAGCCCGCCGAGGCGGAGGGCGCGGCCCGCCGCATCCGTGAACTCATCGACTCGGGGGTCCCGGCCGCCGAGATCGCCATCCTGTTCCGGACGAACGCGCAGTCCGAGACCTACGAACAGGCCCTCGCCGACGCCGGGGTGCCCTACCAGCTCCGCGGCGCCGAGCGGTTCTTCGACCGCCCGGAGGTGCGCAAGGCGGGCGTCGCCCTGCGCGGCGCGGCCCGCTTCGGCGGCAACGACTCCCTCCTGGACGACGTCGTCGACCTGCCCTCGCAGGTGCGTGCCGTGCTGTCGGGCGAGGGCTGGACACCGCAGCCACCGGCCGGCTCCGGCGCCGTGAGAGAGCGCTGGGAGTCCCTGGCCGCCCTGGTGAACCTCGCCCAGGACTTCGCCGCCGCCAAATCCGGCGCCACCCTGGCGGACCTCGTCGCCGAGCTCGACGAGAGGGCGAACGCCCAGCACGCCCCGACCGTGCAGGGCGTCACCCTCGCCTCCCTGCACTCCGCCAAGGGCCTGGAGTGGGACGTCGTCTTCCTGGTCGGCGTCGCCGAGGGCATGATGCCGATCACCTACGCAAAGACCGACGAACAGATCGAGGAGGAGCGCCGCCTGCTGTACGTCGGCGTCACCCGTGCGCGGGAACACCTCCATGTCTCCTGGTCCCTCTCCCGCTCACCCGGCGGCCGCCCCAACCGCCGCCCCAGCCGTTTCCTCGACGGGCTGCGCCCCGGCTCGACGGCCACCAAGGGCCGTACAACCGGCGGCGGAGCGGGCGGCATCGAGCGCGGAATCCCCGGAACCAGGGGCTCCGCCCCGAGACGAGCACAGCGAACCCCTGCCCGCTGCCGCGTCTGCGGTCGCACGCTGACGGACGCGGGCGAAATGAAGCTGATGCGCTGCGACGACTGCCCCTCCGACATGAACGAGGGCCTCTACGAGCGGCTCCGCGAGTGGCGCGCCGACCAGGCACGGAGCAGTGGTCAGCCCGCCTTCTGCGTCTTCACCGACAGGACGCTCGTGGCGATCGCCGAGACCGCGCCCGGCGACGAGCACGAGCTGGCCCGCATCCCGGGCGTCGGCATGCGCAAGCTCACCCGCTACGGAGCCGATGTCCTGGCCATCTGTGCAGGCCAGTACGCCGCAGGGGACACAGATCAGGACTGACACCAACTCGTCGAAAAAATAGTTTGCGCATGCCCCAGCAATCCCCATAGGTTCTTAGGCACGAGAGCAGCGGCCTTCTCGAAGGCCCTGATCCGTGTTGTACTTGCATATCCGTCGGACTGGTTCACCCAGTCCCCCGAGACGCCGAGAGGAGGCGAGTCCAGTGATCAGCATCAACACCAGCAGCTCCATCAGCACCGTGAAAATGACCGATCGCTCGGCCGTCTCCACGTGCATGCTCGGCGTTTCGAACCTGGGCACCGGTCTGTCCGGCATTCGTGCCGTCCGCCCGGCGTCCTCCTCCCTTGCTCCCACGGGCCTTCCCGTCCGTGAGCGCAATGAGCGACCGACCAAGGCACTGGAAGCAGCAGTAAAGGCACAGGCGCGGGCCTATGCCTTCACGGCGACCGGTGCCGGATTCCGGAAGCAGACGACGCAGCACCACCAGATGTGGGCCTTCCGTGGGCCAGAACCCTGGAGTGATCCAGCCTGATCGCCGATCAGGCCGGCGCCTTCAGGGCCGCGGAACCCCATCCGGGATCCGCGGCCCTTCTGTTTGTCCCTGACCAGGGACGACGGACCGAAGGAGCCTCGGGACAAGAAAAGAACCGGGTACCAGCCGCCCCCGGCCAACAGGCCGGAACGACCAGACGAGGAAGACGAACCGTGCAACTCGAAGCGCACGCCCCGTCCGTACCGCCTTCCGACACGATCCCCAAGCCCGGCCCCACGGAGGACCCCACCTTGACCCCGCTCACCGCGCTCACCGCGCTCGACGACGCCATCGAGAACCTCGGCGTACCCGTCCCGTGCCGCTCCTACGACCCGGAGGTCTTCTTCGCCGAGTCGCCGGCGGACGTGGAGTACGCCAAGTCCCTCTGCCGCACCTGCCCGTTGGTCGAGGCCTGCCTCGCCGGCGCCAAGGAGCGGCGTGAGCCCTGGGGCGTCTGGGGTGGCGAGCTGTTCGTGCAGGGCGTCGTCGTCGCCCGGAAGCGGCCGCGTGGCCGCCCGCGCAAGAACCCGGTCACGGCATGAACACCGCAGGAACGATCGACCGCCCTCTCACGCACGACCCCCAGAAGCAGGCCCCGATGAAGCCGTCCACCGACGAGCCCGCAGGCTCCGCGACTCAAGACTGCACCCCGCACGGCGCGAAGGACTCGCGCCAGAACAGGACCCGAGAGATGCAACTCATCCCAGAAGCCATGGCTCGTGCACATATGCACGAGCGACTGCAGGAGGCGGAGCGAGACCGCCGGGCCGCGCGCCTGGTGGCCGCCCGCCGGATGCAGCGCAAGGCGGAGCGCGCCTCACGGCGTGCCCGCCGGGCGCTCGCCATGGCGGTCATGCAGTAACCGACCCCATCTGAAGCGGTGGCCTCCCGGCCCGGGAGGCCGAGCTCACCCCGCGG
>NZ_JBHUQX010000143.1:0-20685 GCF_042674225.1 Streptomyces sp. NPDC056948 | reverse complement strand
AGTCAAAAACTCTCAGTCCTGGGACCGCTTATTCCGGGACTCCCCCGCCTCCTCGCGGGCGACCGCCGGCTCCAGCGCCCAGCGTTGCGCCTCGGATCCGTCGCGCCCGGTGACGATCACGTGCCGGCCCTTTCCGGGCGCGACGGCCAGTCCCTTGCCGCCGCGCGGCAGGAGTTCGCCGCGCACGGTCAGGTCGTAGCGCACGACTCCGGCGTGCACGAGACACCCGGCCAGGTCGACCGACCCCTCGCCGGTGTCGGAGCCGAGGCACAGCGTCGGGTCGGCGGCGCTGCGCAGCAGGCCGTCGTCCTGGTACGACCACTGCGGGGACCCGTCGGAGCAGGCGGTCAGCACGATACGGGTGTCGGCCCGGACCCGGCCGCCCCGGACGTCGAGGCACAGTCCGGCGTCGAGGTTGCGCAGCCGCCCACGGGCCACTTCGGCGGGGTTGCCCGCGGAGGCGGCCGACGGGGCGCCGGCCGGGGACGACTCCGGGGACGAGGATCCCGCGCCGCCCGGGTCGACGGAGTGGCCGCTGACCGCTCCCCAGGTGGCCTGGGGGCCGGCGGTGCCGCTTTCCTCCGACCAACCCCGGGCGGCGAGCAGGGTCGCGAGCAGCACGAGGGAGGTCAGCCCGACCGCGGCGGCCAGCGCCTTGGTGTGTTTCCTCGGAGGCCCGAGCCGCCCGCCCGCCGGCAGGGCATGGGCCCGCAGACGGTGGCGGCCACCGGCCGGGTGTGCGGGAAGGGCGTTCGGGCCCCCGTCGCGGCCCGGCCGCGATTCGAGGTAGCGGCGGGCGCCCCAGCCGAGCACGGTCTCGACGAGCAGGTCCTCAAGACCGCCCTCGAAATGGCTGAGTTGCTCGGCGGCGTGACGGCAGTAGCGGCAGGCCATGAGATGCCGTTGCACATCCGGCAGCAGAGCCCCGCCGCGGCGCATCGGAACGTCCAGCAAGCGGTTGTAGTACCGGCATTCCCGGGTCGGCGCGAGTTCCCGGTGCGCCCGTACGCACCCCTCACGGAATTGCTCGCGCGCCTGCTCCAGAGCGGCCGACGCGGTACGGGGGTCCACCCCCAGCAGACCGGCCGGTACGGATATGGGCTCGGCCTCGACCTCCGTGTGCCAGAGCAGGCATTGGGAAGCCCCGGGAAGGGTCCGGAATGCGCGTTCCGCGAGGCGCCGCCTTTCGGGCGTCATGGACCGGGCGGCGCGCAGACCCCGGGCACCGACGGGTTTGCGGAGTTCCGGCAGCACGACGGAAATGCCGTCGTCGGCGGCCCACTCCCCGACCGTGTCCCGCACGGCCGCGAGCAGGCGCGGGCGCAGCGCACCGCCGCCCGGCCCGGCGAGTTCCCGGCGGAAAGCGGCCGCGGCGGCCATGGACGCCGAATCCTCCGAGGACGCCAGACAGATCACGGCGTACTCGTAGACGGCCCGCCAGTGCCGCGAGAGCAACAGCGCGACGGCGCGCGGACCTTCAGCGGGTTCGCCGACCCGGGCGAGAAGATTGCGGTCGGACTCCGCGGGCCCCGCTCCGGGTCGCGGCGGGTACGGCGGGCGTGGGGGGTACGGGGATTGCACTGAACCATTTCCTTCCAGCCGCAGGACGGCATGCGAATTGCGCGTCCGTCGGAAAGCAGGTGCGTGATTGGTGCATACCTATGCCGCGTCAGCCGCGGACTTGGGTGTGAGGCGGCTCACTTTCGCACATGCGACTCACAGGTAACAAGGAGTTCGGATGACCCAAGTTCAAAACGCCGGGAATTCAGATATGTTACCGGCGGTATCCGCACCGGCATTCGAAAACCGCACCGCAGAGGGCCTCAAGTTGTGTGCACGCAAAGGCGGTTGGTCCACGAAATCTCCAACTCCACAGCGCACTCCCATGTGACTCTCGGCGCGCTCTCATCTCCGCGGGTCAGCATGGGCCGCATGATCGCCCCCCACCCCTCCACCCCGGTCACCCCCGCCCGCACCGTCCGCAAGGCGGTCGTCCCGGCCGCCGGCCTCGGCACCCGCTTCCTGCCCGCCACGAAGGCGACGCCCAAGGAGATGCTGCCGGTCGTCGACAAGCCGGCCATCCAGTACGTCGTCGAGGAGGCGGCAGCGGCGGGACTCGACGACGTCCTGATGGTCACCGGCCGGCACAAGCGGGCCATCGAGGACCACTTCGACCACGCCTTCGAACTGGAGCAGGCCCTCGCCGCCAAGGGCGACACCGTACGGCTGGACGCCGTGCGCGACCCGGGCCGGCTGGCGAGCATCCACCACATCCGGCAGGGCGACCCGCTCGGCCTCGGCCACGCCGTCCTGTGCGCCCGCCGGCACGTCGGCGACCAGCCCTTCGCCGTTCTCCTCGGCGACGACCTGATCGACCCGCGCGAGACTCTGCTCAGCCGGATGCTCGACGTCCGCGACCGCCGTCTCGGCAGCGTGGTCGCTCTGTTGGAGGTGCCGCCGGAGCAGATCCATCTCTACGGCTGCGCCGCCGTCGAACCGACCGGCGAGGAGGACGTCGTCCGTGTCACCGGCCTGGTCGAGAAGCCGGCCCGGCAGGACGCGCCGAGCCGTTACGCCGTCATCGGGCGCTATGTCCTCGACCCGGCCGTCTTCGGCGTCCTGGAGCGCACCCCGCCGGGCCGGGGCGGCGAGATCCAGTTGACCGACGCCCTCCAGGAGCTGGCCACGGGCGGCACGGTGCACGGAGTCGTCTTCAAGGGCCTGCGCTACGACACCGGGGACAAGGCGGACTATCTGCGCACCGTGGTCCGGCTGGCCTGCGACCGGCCCGACCTGGGGCCGGAGTTCGTGGCATGGCTCAAGGGGTTCGTCGCGGAGCTGGACGGAGCCCGCCCCGCGCACCGGCACGTCGCGGCCTGAGGCGGCAACGCGAGGGCCCCGAACCGGGGTTCACCCTTCGGCCGGGGCCTCATCCACGCGACAGTGCGCTCAGCCGTTGGGACGCAGCGTCCAGACGACCGTCATCTCACCGGTCACCGCACCATCGGCCCGCTGGATGGCGATGGCCACCGGAAACTCGGGACGCCCGCCGGCGTCCAGTTCGGCGACGACCTCGGCGGCCGGGCGGCCGAGGGTCGCGGTCGCCGTGACCGCGCCCATCGCCAGCTTCTTGTAGGCGATCTCGGCACTGACGGCGAGCGGCACGGCACGCGAGAGCTGGTCCCCGAACGCGGCCAGCACGATCGCCCCGCTCGCGGACTCGCCGAGCGTGAACATCGCGCCGGCGTGCGGCCCGCCCACGTGGTTGTGGTACTCGCCCTGGTCCGGCAGGGACACCACCGCCCGCTCCGGCGTGGTCTCGAGGAACTCGAGGTTCAGGGTCCGGGCCATGGGCACCGTGGCGGCGAGCATCTCGCCGATGGACATCTGGTCTGCGCTCATGCCCGCATGTTACTCACGAGTAGAGACGCCTGGCCAGGCCGTGTGACGACCGCCGCATCGGTCCGCTGCACGCCGGTTCGCGCCGAGTCGTCCCCGCGTTGCTACGGGTCCGTCCACGGGCAGTGACCGAATCGTGTCCGGAGCGCGGCTAGGGTGACTGCCCATGTGGCCAGGACAGCAGCCGCCCGGGGGCGAGCAGAACCCGCAAGGGAACAACCCGTACCAGCAGCCGGGGTACCAGCAACCGAATCCGTATCAGCAGCCGGGCTATCAGCAACAGCAGCCGGGGGCCTACGGTCAGCAGCCGCAGTGGGGCGCCCCGGGGCCGGCCGGCGCGCCCCAGCCGCCGCAGGGCGGTGGCGGCGGCAACCGGACGAAGCTGGTCGCGATCATCGCGGCCACGGCGGTGGTCGTGGCGGCCGGCGTCACCGGCTTCCTGGTGCTGGGCGGCGACAAGGACGACACGGCTGACGGGAAGAACAAGAAGCCGACCAAGGCTGCTTCCAAGGAATCCTCCACGGAGCCGAGCGCCTCCGCATCCGAGAGCAACCCGCGCGGGGGTGAGGAGGAGAAGGCGACCATCCCCGGCTGGAAGGTCGTCGTCAACACGCGCTTCGGCACCGAGTTCGACGTCCCCGCCGACTGGGAGATCGAGACTCCCGGTACGAGCGTGGGCTTCGAGTGGGAGAAGAAGGACGGTGAGATGGATCGCACCAGCGTCACCGCCCCCGCCTATCTGAAATCCAAGTGGTGCACGAGCGACGACGACAAGGACGGCCGCGAGGACGACACCGCCCTGGCCACCGTCGGCACCCGCGGTGAGGACGGCGCGAAGACCTCGGACGAGGCGGCCGAGACCCGCGTGCCCTGGTGGATCTTCGGCGGCTACACCCAGCCGGACAAGAAGAGCGTGAAGTTCACCAAGCCCAAGCCGTACACCACCAAGTCGGGCATCAAGGGCAGCGTCGCGACGGCGCACTCGGAGAACACCCCGCAGAACGGCAAGTGCGACAGCGACGGCAAGGCGATCACCTTCGCCTTCAAGAACGGCGCGGGCGACTTCGTCACCTGGAACCTGTACGGCGCCAAGGGCGTCAAGGGCGAGCTGTCCGAGGCGACCGTTCAGAAGATCCTCCGCACCGTGCGCCTCACCAAGGAGGGCCCTCAGGGGGCATGACCGGCCGGGGCCGTGACAATTCGTTTGGCACGGCGGCCGGGCCCCCACGATAGTCACGGGGTGCCGACCACCACACGCCGCCCCGCCTGGGCGGGCCGCAACTACTCTCTGCTGACCGCCGCCGCGGTCGTCACCAATCTGGGCAGCCATGGCGCCCTGGTCGCGGCGGCGTTCGCCGTTCTCGAGACGGGCGGTGACAGCGGTGACGTCGGCCTGGTAGCGGCGGCACGGACGCTCCCCCTGGTGCTGTTCCTGCTGATCGGCGGCGCTGTCGCGGACCGGCTGCCCCGGCACCATGTGATGGTCGCGGCCAACGCCCTGAACTGCCTTTCGCAGGCCGCCTTCGCCGCCCTCGTGCTGACCGGGGAGCCCCTGCTGTGGCAGATGATGCTGCTCGCCGCCCTGGGCGGGACCGGCCAGGCCTTCTTCGGCCCGGCCGCCGAGGGCATGCTGATGTCCTCGGTCGACGGCGAGCAGGCGGGCCGCGCGTTCGCGATGTTCCGGATGGCGATGCAGGGCGCGGCGCTCGGCGGTGCCGCGCTCGGCGGGGCCATGGTCGCCGCGATCGGGCCCGGCTGGGTGCTCGCGGCGGACGCCGCGGCCTTCGCGCTCGCCGGGGCGCTCCGCGCCTTCCTCGACGTCGGCCACATCGCGCCGCGCGCACCGGGCGGCGGGATGCTCGCCGATCTGCGGGAGGGCTGGCGGGAGTTCGCCGGCCGGCCGTGGCTGTGGGCCATCGTCCTTCAGTTCTCGATCGCCAACGCCGTGGTCGCCGCCGCCGAGGCGGTGTACGGCCCGCTCGTCGCCCGCGACCATCTCGGCGGCGCGGGTCCCTGGGGCCTCGCCCTGGCGGCGTTCGGAGCGGGCACGGTCGCCGGCGCCCTGCTGATGACCCGCTGGAAACCCCGGCGCCTGCTCCTCGCGGGCACTCTGTGCGTGTTCCCCCTGGCCCTGCCGTCGGCCGCACTCGCCGTCCCGGTCCCCATCGGGGTCCTGTTCGTGGTGATGTTCGTCGCGGGCGCCACCGTGGAGGTGTTCGGCGTCTCCTGGATGACGGCGCTGCACCAGGAGATCCCCGAGGACAAGCTCTCCCGCGTCTCGGCGTACGACTGGTTCGGCTCCGTCGCGCTGTCACCGCTCGCCACGGCCGGGGCGGGCCCGGTGGAGGAGGCGTTCGGCCGTACGACGGCGCTGTGGGGCTGCGCGGGCCTGGTCGTCCTGGTCACGGCGGGCGCGCTGTGCGTACCGGACGTACGCAACCTGCGGCGCAGGACCACCTCGGTGGCCAAGGGCGGCCTCGAGCGCGCCTCAGCCGATACCGAACGCCCCGTCGGGGGGCTCGGGTGACGGCACGGCGTCCTCGTCCCGCACCGCCGGCGCACCCCCGATGAACTGCCGCAGAGAGGCGCCGTGTTCGACCCGGGCGGGAAAGGCGTCGGCGGCCGTGAGCCGCGCCAGAGCCGTCAGGTCGACCGCGTGGTGTCCCGCCACGAGCACCGCGTTCCCGAACCGCCGCCCCCGCAGCACCCCCGGCTCGGCGATCAGCACGAGCTCCTCGAACGCCGTCGCCAGGGTGGCGAGCTGGGACCGCAGAAAGGCGAACGGCGCCGAATCGGGGAGATTGGCCAGATAGACCCCGCCGTTGCGCAGCACCCGCGCGGCCTCACGGACATAGGGAACCGACGTGAGGTGCGCCGGGACCCGCGAACCGCCGAACACATCGGCGACGATCACATCGGCCGAGTCCGCCGCGGCCTTCTCCAGCCAGTCCCGCGCGTCCGCCGCGTGCGGCGTGACCCTGGCGTCCTCCGGCAACGGCAGATGCTCGGCCACCATCTCCAGCAGCCCCCTGTCCGCCTCGACGACGTCCTGCCGGGACCCCGGCCGGGTCGCGGCCACATACCGGGGCAGCGTGAGCGCCCCGCCCCCGAGATGCAGCACGTCCAGCACCCGCCCCGGCTCCGCCACGACGTCCAGCACATGCCCGAGCCGCCGCGTGTACTCGAACTCCAGATGCGTCGGCTCGTCCAGATCGACATACGACTGAGGCGCCCCGTCGACGGTCAGCAACCAGGCCCTTTCCCGATCGACGTCGGGCATGAGCTTGGCGGTGCCGTGATCGACATCGAGGGTTACCGGGATGGACTCGTTCACGATCTCATTGTGCCTAAGTCGCGGCGCCCCTTCAGGGGCGCGGGGAACTGCGCGACCAGCCACAGCCGGCCCGCAGTCCCCCACCAACCTCAACCCACCACGGTCACGGTCCCTGCCCCCACAGTCCGCCCACCCTCACGAATGGCAAACCCCAGCCCCGCTTCCAACGGCACCTCCCGCCCCAGCTCCACCGTCATGACAACCGTGTCACCGGGCCGCGCGACGGCGACCCCACCGAGGTCGACATCCCCCACCACATCCGCCGTACGGATATAGAACTGCGGCCGATACCCACTGGACACCGCAGTCGTACGCCCGCCCTCACGCGCGGACAGCACATACACCTGCGCGGTGAACCGACGACTGGGCACGACACTCCCCGGCGCGGCGACCACATGCCCCCGCCGGACGACATCCCGTGCCACCCCTCGCAGCAGCAACGCCACGCTGTCCCCGGCCTGCGCCTCGTCCATCGGCCTGCCGAAGGTCTCAAGACCCGTGACCACCGTCTCGACGGAGGCCCCGAGCACCTCGACCCGGTCCCCGACCCGCACCGTGCCCCGCTCCACCGCACCGGTCACCACGGTCCCCCGCCCGGTGATGGTCAGCACGTTCTCCACGGACAGCAGGAACGGCGCGTCCAGATACCGCTCCGGCATCGGCACATACGTGTCGACCGCGTCGAGCAGCGCCTCGATGGACGCCGTCCAGCGCGGGTCCCCCTCCAGCGCCTTCAGACCGGAGACGCGTACGACGGGTACGGAGTCACCGCCGTAGCCGTGCGCGGTGAGCAGGTCGCGTACCTCCAGCTCGACCAGGTCGGTCAGCTCCTCGTCACCCGCGTCGGCCTTGTTGAGGGCGACGACGATGTGGTCGACGCCCACCTGCCGGGCGAGCAGCACGTGTTCGGCGGTCTGCGGCATGATCCCGTCGAGCGCGGAGACGACGAGGATCGCCCCGTCGAGCTGCGCCGCGCCGGTGACCATGTTCTTGACGTAGTCGGCATGGCCCGGCATGTCGACGTGCGCGTAGTGCCGTGTGTCGGTCTCGTACTCCACGTGCGCGATGTTGATGGTGATGCCGCGCGCCGCCTCCTCGGGCGCCCGGTCGATCCGGTCGAACGGCACGAACGCGCCGTTGCCACGGTCGGCGAGGACCTTGGTGATGGCGGCGGTCAGGGTGGTCTTGCCGTGGTCGACATGACCCATCGTGCCGATGTTGAGATGCGGTTTCGTGCGGACGTAGGCCGTCTTGGACATGGCTGTACCTCGAAGCGTCTAGTCATGAAGTGGGACCCCGAGGACCTGCCCGACCCTCCCCTTGCGGGGTCCGACCGGACGAACCGGAGAGGGTCAGCTTCGGGCGCCGTCTGCAACGGCTGTGGGAGCTACGACGGCAGCCTTCGGGGCATCCGTGACCACGGATGCTGCGAGGGTGAAGGCCTGCCGGAACATGACGTCGATCCTTGCCGACGCTTTACCGCACGTCGAATGGTTTTCGGGGGTCCGCACGCAAGGAAGCGTTCAACTGCCTGTGACGCTGGTGAGACGAACCATACGGCGATCACACACATATGTCGGTTAGTGTCGCCGGATGCTCGATGCCACCACCCGCTCTGGGGGCACCGCCACGGCCTCTCCCCGGGCCAGCACCGCGGAGTTCGCCGTCGCCGCTTCCCCGGCAACGACCGCCTCGCCCGCCGTACCGAACCGTTTCGCCGCTCGCTGCACGAGAGTGCTGCTCTCCCCGTGGTCGCGGCTGTCCCTGCTCGTCGCCCTGCTCGCCGGGGGCGCCTGCGCGGTGCTGCTGTTCGAACCGCAGCGGCTGCTGACGGAGGGCTGGCCGCCACAGCTCGGCGGAGCCGCGGCGGCTGTGGTGTTCGCGGTGGCGTACGGCGTGTGCACCGTGGCGTTCGTGCCGAGGCCGCTGCTGAACCTCGCGGCGGGTGCGCTGTTCGGCTCCCAGCTCGGCACCGGCACGGCTCTGGCGGGCACGGTGCTGGGTGCCGGCATCGCCTTCTGCCTGGGCCGGGCGCTGGGCCAGGACGCCCTGCGGCCGTTGCTGCGCGGGCGCTGGCTGAAGGCCGTGGACGGCCAGCTCAGCCGGCACGGCTTCCGCTCGATGCTGGCGGTGCGGCTGTTCCCCGGTGTGCCGTTCTGGGCCTCGAACTACTGCGCCTCCTTCTCCCGTATGGGCCTGCTGCCGTTCCTGCTGGCTACGGGCCTCGGCTCGATCCCGAACACCGCCGCCTACGTCGTCGCCGGCGCCCGCGCCTCCGCTCCGACGTCTCCTGCCTTCCTGATCGCCATGGCGTGCATCGCCGTGCCCGCGCTGGTGGGCGTGGTGCTGGCGTGGCGCAAGCGGCACCAGTTGCGCCGCCTCTGACGAACCGTCACACCGGGCGGGTGTGACCGGGGCTCGGCCCTGGTCACACCCGTTCGAGGACGAGGGCGTTGGCGAGTCCGCCCGCCTCGCACATCGTCTGGAGCGCGTACCGGGCGCCCCGTTCCCGCATCGCGTGCACGAGCGTCGTCGTCAGACGGGTCCCGCTCGCGCCGAGGGGATGGCCCAGCGCGATGGCGCCGCCGTGCACATTGACCCGGGCGAGATCGGCGCCGGTCTCCTGCTGCCAGGCCAGGACGACACTGGAGAACGCCTCGTTGACCTCGAACAGGTCGATGTCGTCGAGGGTCAGGGACGCCCTGCGCAGCACCTTCTCGGTCGCCGGTACGACGCCGGTCAGCATCAGCAGCGGGTCGGAGCCGGTGACGGCGAAGCTGTGCAGCCGGGCGAGCGGGCGCAGACCGAGCCGGGCCGCCGTCTCGCTCGACGTGATGAGCACCGCCGAGGCGCCGTCGTTGACCGGGCTGGCGTTGCCCGCCGTGACGTTCCACTCGATCTGCGGGAAGCGTTCGGCGAAACCGGGGTCGTAGTAGGCGGGCTTGAGCCCGGCGAGGATCTCGGTGGTGCTGCCCGGCCGTACGCACTCGTCGCGTGTGACGCCCTCAAGCGGCGCGGTCTCGGCGTCGAAGAGCCCGTTCTCCCAGGCCGCGGCGGCCTTCCGGTGCGAGGAGAGCGCGAAGGCGTCCATCCGCTCGCGGCCGATCGACCATGTGGCGGCGATCAGCTCGGCGCTGATGCCCTGCGGGACGAGCCCCTCGGGGTAGCGCTCGGCCACGCCGGGCCCGAAGGGGTCCTTGCCCGCGGGCACGTTCGACCACATCGGGACCCGGCTCATCGACTCGACCCCGCAGGCCACGACGAGGTCGTACGCGCCCGAGAGCACGCCCTGCGCCGCGAAGTGCACGGCCTGCTGGGAGGAGCCGCACTGGCGGTCCACGGTGGTCGCGGGCACCGACTCCGGGAAGCCGGCCGAGAGAACGGCGTAGCGGGTGGTGTTCATGGCCTGCTCGCCGACCTGGTCGACGGTGCCGCCGATGACGTCGTCGATCAGCGCCGGGTCGACGCCGGACCGCTCGACGAGGGTGCGCAGGGTGTGGGCGAGCAGTTCCACGGGGTGGACGTGCGCGAGGGCGCCGTTCTCCTTGCCCTTGCCGATCGGGGTGCGTACGGCTTCGACGATGACTGCGTCACGCATGGTGCGGGCCTCCATGGCTACCGGGGACTACCAGTGAGTAGGAAATCCGAACTCACCGTAGCCTGGTGGGTTGGAAAATCCAACCCTCTTCTAGACTGAGGTCCATGGCCGCCAGCAAAGACCCGCGCCCCTGCTCCATCGCCGACACCCTCGCGCTCGTGGGCGAGAAGTACTCCCTGCTCGTGCTGCGGGAGGTGTGCCTCGGCAACGGCCGTTTCGACCAGTTGGTGCGCAACATCGGCGCCCCGCGCGACATCCTCGCCACGCGGCTGCGCCGGCTCGTCGACGCCGGAATCCTGTCCAAGCAGCCCTACAGCGAGCGCCCGCAGCGCTTCGAGTACCGGCCCACACAGGCGGGACTGGAACTGGAGCCGGTACTGATGACCCTCATGGCGTGGGGCGACCGCCATCTGCGGACGGACGGCGACCGCCCGATGGTCCTCGAGCACTCCTGCGGCCGGGCACTCGCCCCGGCCGTCACCTGCCGGGCCTGCGGAGACGAGGTGCGCCACGAGGACCTCACGGCCCGCCCCCAGGCGCCCGGCTGGACGGTGACCGGCCCGACGGCGGCCTGATCCGGCCCCCTGCGGACCGCCTTCCAACCCCTGTGTCCCAGGGGTTCATCCGGGGACGCTACGCTTCCCCCTCGGTACACCTGATCCCACGGTCATCTCATACGGTGACCCGGTGTGCCCGTCGTCCGTCCCGCACCGGCACTTGGACTCCGCTACCTCATGTCTTGGTTCGAATCACTCATCCTCGGACTCGTCCAGGGGCTGACCGAGTTCCTCCCCGTCTCCTCCAGCGCGCATCTGCGGCTGACGGCGGCCTTCTCGGGCTGGGAGGACCCGGGCGCGGCCTTCACGGCGATCACCCAGATCGGCACCGAGGCCGCCGTGCTGATCTACTTCCGCAAGGACATCGGGCGGATCCTGTCCGCGTGGACGCGCTCGCTCACCGACAAGGAGCTGCGCGGCGACCCCGACGCGCGGATGGGCTGGCTCGTCATCGTCGGCTCGATCCCGATCGGCGTGCTCGGCGTGACGCTGAAGGACCAGATCGAGGGCCCGTTCCGCGATCTGCGGATCACCGCGACGATGCTGATCGGCATGGGCATCGTCCTGGGCGTCGCCGACCGGCTCGCCGCCCGGGACGAGAAGAGCGGCCGCCACCGCGCACCCAAGCAGCGCAAGGCCCTGGAAGACCTGGGCGTCCGGGACGGACTGATCTACGGCGCCTGCCAGGCCTTGGCCCTGGTCCCGGGCGTCTCCCGCTCCGGCGCCACCATCAGCGGCGGCCTGTTCATGGGCTACACGCGCGAGGCCGCGGCCCGCTACTCCTTCCTGCTCGCCATCCCCGCGGTGCTCGCCTCCGGCCTGTTCGAGCTCAAGGACGCGACGGAGGGCGGCCATGTCTCGTGGGGGCCGACGATCTTCGCGACGATCATCGCCTTCGCGGTCGGATACGCGGTGATCGCATGGTTCATGAAGTTCATCACCACCAAGAGCTTCATGCCGTTCGTCTACTACCGCATCGCCCTCGGCATCCTCATCATCGTCCTGGTGTCGATGGGTGAGCTGAGCCCGCACGCGGCCGAGTCGGCGGGCTGACCCTGCGGCCTGTGACCCGCGTCTCGTGACCAACCGCATAGGGATCCCGTAGCCGTCCGGTAGCGGGCTGTCAGTGGGTGCCCCTAGGCTTGCCCGCATGTCCCCCGATTTCTCGACCCCTGGTTCCGTGCGGTCCGCTGCCGAGGTCAACGAGGAGATCCGTGCGCTCTGGCGGCGCACGGGCGGCAAGCTGTCCGCCGAGGAGCGCGCGGAGTACGAGTTCCTGGTCGTCGAGTGGGCGGCCGCGATCCGCGGCGAGGTCGTCGAAGCGGCCTGAGCGCCCCCGCCTCCCCTCCTGCTCAACTACCCCTTTTCGTCACGCCCCTTGGCTCCCCACCCTCCATGCCCAACACTGACCCGATGACGCAGCGCGTGGAGCTCGCTACCGTGAGGGACAGGCTGGCCGTCGACGAGCTGATCACCGACTACGCGGTGGCGGTCGACGACGGTGACTGGGAGGCGTACCGGGGCCTGTTCGCCCCTGAGGGGCGGGCGGACTACCGCTCGGCCGGCGGTATCGAGGGGGAGGCCACGACGGTCGCCGCCTGGCTTGCCGAGAGCATGCGGCTGTTCACCATGCGGCAGCACCTGATCGTCAACCGGCGGGTGCGCTTCGGCATCTGGGAACAGGACACCGGCGACACGGCCCAGGTCCAGGCCGACTACGTCAACCCCATGGCCACCGCGGGCCCCGCACCCGACTTCGTGTGCGGCGGCCGGTACGCCTTCGCCCTGCTGCGCACGGACGACGGCTGGCGGCTGAGCGCGGTGGTCGTCCAGGAGAAGTGGCGGCGCCTTCCCGAGCGGCAGAAGGCACCTGTGATCAACTGACCCGGCGTCCTCTGTCCTAGATCGTCCGCAGGGCGCACACTGGAGGCACCCGCGGGGTAGGAGGCGCCTATGAAGACGCTCGGCCACTGGCTCGCCTCCCCGTGGCGGCGCTCGGCCGCCGCCGTGATCGCGGGCGCCCTTCCCGTCCTCGCCTATCCCGCCCCGTCCCTGTGGTGGTGCGCCTACGTCGCCCTGGTCCCCTGGCTCCTGCTGCTGCGCACCGCGCCGACCGGCAAACGCGCGGCGTACGACGGCTGGTGCGGCGGCTTCGGCCTCATGCTGGCGATGCACCACTGGCTGCTGCCCTTCCTGCACGTCTTCACGTTCATCCTCGCCGCGCTGCTCGGCGGCCTGTGGGCCCTGTGGGGCCGGCTCGCACACCGGCTGCTGGCCGGCGCGCCCTCGCGGCGGCGGATCGCGGCCGCACTCCTCGTGCTGCCGTCCGGCTGGCTGGCCGTCGAGCTGGTCCGCTCCTGGCAGGGCCTCGGCGGACCCTGGGGCATGCTCGGTTCCAGCCAGTGGCAGGTGGAACCGGCACTGCGGCTCGCCTCGGTCGGCGGCGTGTGGCTGCTGAGCTTCCTGATCGTCGCCGTCAACGTCGCCGTCGCCGTCCTCGTGGCGGTCCAACGGGCCCGCGTGCCCGCCATGGCCGGTCTCGTCGCCACGGCCGCCGCCACCTCGGCGGCCTGGTCCTTCTCGCCCCGCCCGGACATCGACGGCCAGGTCAGGATCGCCGTGGTCCAGCCGGGCGTCATCGACGGCGGCAAGAGCGCGGCCCACCGCTTCGACCGGGAGGAACAGCTCACCCGCCGGCTCGCCGGGCAGGACCTCGACCTGATCGTCTGGGGCGAGAGCAGCGTCGGCTTCGACCTCGGGAACCGGCCCGACCTCGCCCGGCGGCTCGCGGCGCTGTCCCGGGCGACGGACGCCGGCATCCTGGTCAACGTGGACGCCCGGCGCTCCGACATGCCCGGCATCTACAAGAGCTCGATCCTGGTCGGCCCGGACGGACTGACCGGCGAGCGCTACGACAAGATGCGGCTCGTCCCCTTCGGCGAGTACGTCCCGGCCCGCTCCCTGCTCGGCTGGGCCACCTCCGTCGGCAAGGCGGCGGGCGAGGACCGCAGGCGCGGCACCCAGCCGGTCGTGATGAACGTGAGGGACGGGCTGCGCGTCGGCCCGATGGTGTGCTTCGAGACCGCCTTCCCCGACATGACCCGCCACCTCGCCCGGGAAGGCGCCGACGTGCTGATCGGCCAGTCGTCGACATCCACCTTCCAGCAGAGCTGGGCGCCCGAGCAGCACGCCTCACTGGCCGCGCTGCGGGCCGCCGAGACCGGCCGCCCGATGGTCCACGCGACGCTGACGGGTGTCTCGGCCGTCTACGGCCCGAGCGGACAGCGGGTCGGAGTATGGCTCGGGACGGACTCGTCCGCCGCGCAGGTCTACGAGGTTCCCCTCGCCCACGGCACGACGCCGTACGTCCGTTTCGGCGACTGGGCGGTGCACGCGGCGCTGCTGATCCTCGCCGCCTGGGCCGCCGGCGAGGGCGTACGGACCCTGCGGTTCAGGGGGTCCGCTCCTGAACCGCGCGTACGACCCGCTCGCACAGTTCATGGGTCTCCAGCGCGTCCCGGGCGCTGAGCACCTTCCCCGCGCGGACCGCGTCCAGGAACGCCAGCACCGCCTGCTCGATCCCGCGCTGCCGGGCCACCGGCACCCAGTCCCCGCGCCGCCGCACGGTGGGCTGCCCCTTGTGGTCGACCACCTCGGCGAGGTTGATCACCTGCCGCTTGGTGTCCTGCCCGGACACCTCGAGGATCTCCTCGGCCGAGCCGCTGAGCCGGTTCATCACACCCAGCGCCGTGAAGCCGTCCCCGGAGAGCTGGAGCACCAGGTGGTGCAGCAGACCGTCCCGGACACGGGCGCGCACGGTCACGTCGTCGACCGCGCCGGGCGCCAGGAACCGCAGGGTGTCGACGACGTGGATGAAGTCGTCGAGGATCATCGTGCGCGGCTCCTCCGGCAGCCCGATGCGGTTCTTCTGCATCAGGATCAGCTCGCGCGGATGGTCGGCGCACTGCGAGTAGCCGGGGGCATGGCGCCGGTTGAACCCGACGGCGAGGCTCACGTCCCGCTCCTCGGCGAGCGCCACCAGCCGTGCGGAGTCGTCGAGTTCGTAGGCCAGCGGCTTGTCGACGTACGTCGGTACGCCCGCCTGAAGCAGCCGCGTCACGATCTCCGGGTGCACGAGCGTGGGCGCGTGCACGAAGGCGGCGTCGAGGTCTTGGGCGAGGAGGGAGTCGAGGGTGGTGTGCCGCCGCTCCGGCGGGACGTGGAGGCCGTCGGCGACCCGGTCGAGCGTGGCGGGCGTACGGGTCTGCAGGTGCAGTTCGACCCCGGGCTGGAAGGCGAGCACCGGGAGGTAGGCCTTCTGCGCGATGTCGCCGAGTCCGATGCAGCCGACCTTCACGGGGTGCTCTCCTCTAACGGTTGCCTGCCGGGGTCTGCTCGGAAGCATACGGCCGGTGCGGGGGCCGCCAGTCGGCGATGCCGTCGAAGCCGCGCAGGAACAGGGCGGGCCCGGCCTTCGACAGTGCGGCGACGGCCGTGTCGCGTACGACGATCCCGGTGCGGCTGGTCATGAGGTTGAGGCGGGCGACCTGGTTGGCCTTCCGTGCGACGGCGGTCGTACGGGGCAGCCGGGCGGCGGTGTAGGCGGGGAGGTCGTCGCAGTGGTGGGCGAGGACGATCGCGTCCTCGATGGCCTGATTGCCGCCCTGGCCGAGGGTCGGGGGCATGGCGTGCGCGGCGTCGCCGACGAGGGCGATCCGGCCTCGGTGGTAGGCGGGCAGGGGCTCGGCGACGTGGTGGACGTCGTGGCGCAGGACGTCGTCGGGGCGGGCGGCGGCGAGCACGGCGGGGATCGGGTCGTGCCAGTCGCCGAAGCGCCGCAGCAGCTCGGCCTTCTCGTCGTCGGGCGCGTGTCCGCCGGCGGGTGTCACGGCGGCGGCGTAGGCGTAGACGCGCCCGTCCTTGAGCGGGTGCGTGCCCCAGATGCGACCCCTCCCCCAGGTCTCGTGCGAGGCGAACTCGGCGCCGGGGACGGGGATCACGACCCGCCAGGTGGTGAACCCCGAGTACACCGCCCCGGGGTGGCCGGGAAAGAGCGCCCGGCGGACGGCGGACCGGACGCCGTCGGCGCCCACCACCAGGTCGGCCTCCAGCTCGCCGTCCGCGGTGGTGACCCGGGCGGGCCGGTCGGTGCCGCCGCTGTCGGCGAGGGTCGCGGCGGCGGCCGTGCGGACGGTGTCCGGCGGGAGCTGTGCGGCCAGGCGCTCGACGAGGGTGGCGCGGTGCAGCAGCACGAGCGGGCCGCCGAAGCGCTCGGCGGCGGCGTCGGCGGAGGAGCGCGAGAGCCACCGCCCGGACGGTGTGCGCAGCCCGCCGTCACCCGCCCAGGCGGCGAGGCCGCGGATCTCGTCGCCGAGGCCGATGACGTCCAGCGCGCGCAGGGAGTTGGGAGCGAGGGAGATGGCGGCGCCGACCGGCTCCAGCGAGCGGGCGCGCTCCAGCACGGTGACACGCCAGCCGCGCTGATGCAGGGCGGCCGCCGCGGTCAGACCTCCGATACCGCCGCCGATCACGACGGCCCGCCTCGACTGTGCCATGGCTCCTCCTCGAAACCGCGTCGACTACATCTGTAGTTCGGATTCGACCTTACTACAGGTGTAGTGGGGCGGGTAGCGTGAGCACCATGTCCGTATGCACCACCGGCCCCTCCCGCGCCGACCTCGTCGCCGACACCGCCCTCGCCCTGCTCGCCGAGCGCGGGATGCGGGGCCTCACACACCGGGCGGTCGACGAGACGGCCGGACTCCCCCAGGGCTCCACGTCGAACCTCGCGCGGACCCGGCAGGCCCTGCTGGAACTGGCGGTGCGGCGCCTGGCCGACCGCGAGGCCCGGGTGCTGGCCCTGCACGAGATGCCGGACCCGCGGTCCGGGACCGACTCCCTGGCGGACGCCCTGGCCCTGGCGACCCACCGCGCCCTGACGAACAACCGCGCCCTCACGCTCGCCCGCTACGAACTGGCCCTGGAAGCGACCCGCCGCCCGGAACTGCGGGCCTACTTCGACGCGACCGGCGCCCGCTTCCGTGACCAGCTCACCGCCCTGGTCACGGGGATGGGCTCGACGGACCCGGCCCGGCACACGCTGTCGCTGATCGCCTGGGCGGACGGGCTGATGTTCAGCTGCGTCGCGGGGTCGTTCGGTTCCGAGGCGCCGAGCCTGGAGGAGGTACGGGCCGGGCTGCGGGAACTGCTTGCGGGGATGCTCGCCGACTGAAAACCCCTGGGCGGTCCGGGCGAGTTGGGAAAGGATGCGGACATGACCATCGAGCGCACCGAACCCGCCACCGACGCCGCCGAACGCGCCATGCTGGAAGGCTGGCTCGACTACCACCGGCAGACCCTCGCCTGGAAGTGCGAGGGCCTGAGCGACGAGCAGCTCAGGACAGCCTCCGTAGAGCCCTCCGAACTGTCCCTGATGGGGCTGGTGCGGCACATGGCGGAGGTGGAGCGGGGCTGGTTCCGCAAGGTACTGACGAACGAGGACGCGCCGCCGATCTACTTCAGCGACGAGGACCGGGACGGCGAGTTCCATCTGACCGAGGCGGACACCTACCAGGAGGCGTATGCCACCTGGCAGGCCGAGATCGAGACCGCCCGGCACAACGCCGCCCGCTTCGCCCTGGACGACCTCTCCGAAGGCAAACACCGCCGCACCGGCGAGCAGTTCAATCTGCGCTGGATCTACACCCACATGATCGAGGAGTACGCGCGGCACAACGGCCACGCCGACCTGATACGCGAGCGCCTCGACGGCTCGACCGGCGACTGACGTCACCCGCGACCCGCCGGCGACCTCCGTACGGGGCGGGACATCACTCGTGCGGGGCATCCTCCGCCCGTCCGCTGTCCCACCAGGGGCCGGACGCACCAGAGTTGCGCGGGTGCATCGAACGACGACCACAGCGACGCTCCTGGTGACCGTGGCGGTCTCGGCCCTCTCCGGCTGTGTGACGGTCCAGGATCCCCCCGTTCCCGGGCCGCCGGCGGCACCGTCCCGGCCGCCCGCGCCCCGGCCGGAGGAGCAGGTCGTGCAGGCACCGGCCCGGGAGGCACTGGAACTCATCGAGGGGTCCCGCCGCCCGGAGCCGGCCGCGTCCGCGCCCCGACCGGCCACGCCCCCTGCGGCGGCCTCGCCGCAGCGGGAGCAGCGGCCGTCCGGCACCCGCGACGCCCGCCCGCGCCCCGCCCGCCCGGAACGCCAGGCACCGGCCCCGCGCGGGCCACAGCGGCCACCCGCCGGCCTGCCCGACGTCTCGGAGTCGGTACGGCAGGACGTCCACAAGAACGTCCCGAAGAACGCGGACGTGTGCGCCCTGGGCAAGCGCTACGGCGGGTGGCGGCCGGACAGCCCCGAGGCGACGATCTGCCGCGACACGTACCGGCGTTGACCGACTGCCTCAGGGGCGCTGCCTCGGCGGCGTCCACGTCCCTCCGCCGCCCTCTCCCAGCCGGGACTCCAGCCGTTCGATGGCGGCCCACACGCCATCGCCGTAGCTGTCGTCGGCGAGGCCGGCGGCAGTTCCCCTGGCCCGTCGCAGATGAATGCGGGCCGCGTCGCACTGGCCGAGCTTGAGGTAGTCGTCGGCCAGATTCAGGTGGAGAGACGGGTAGAAGGCGCGCACCGCCTCGCCCGGGGGGAGCCCGTCCTCGGAGATCTCCTCCGCCGCCGTCAACGCGCGCAGGTCCCAGGCCAGTTCGTCCCCGGGATCGTCCTGCGTGTCGGCCAGGTAGTGCGCGAGGGTGCAGCGGTGCAGCGGGTCGCCGTGCTCCCCGATCTCCGCCCAGAGGCCCAGGAACCGGTGCCTGGCCTCCTCCCGGTCCCCCGCGTGGTGCAGCATGACGACCTGCCCGATCCGCGTCAGCACGGTGTCCGGCGCCGTCTGCTCCTGTCGGTCCATCGCCACGCCCTCCGCGCACTCGCCGGCTGATCGTCCGACGCTAACCGGAGACGGAGGCGATCCGGCTCAGGCCGGTCCGTACGCACGGGGCCTTCCGGGAGGAAGACCCCGCCGTCCGCCGCCCGTCCTCAGCCGAGGTTCGGAATCGTCCAGTCGATGGGCTCGTGCCCCTGCGCCGCCACCGCCGCGTCGATCTGCGTGAAGGGACGCGAGCCGAAGAACTTCTTCGCCGACAGCGGCGACGGATGCGCGCCCTTGACCACCACATGCCGCGACTCGTCGATCAGCGGGAGCTTCTTCTGCGCGTAGTTCCCCCACAGCACGAACACCGCCGGGTCGGGCCGCCCGGCGACCGCGCGGATCACGGCGTCGGTGAACCTCTCCCAGCCCCGGCCCTTGTGCGAGTTGGCCTCGCCGCCCCGGACCGTGAGCACCGCGTTGAGCAGCAGGACGCCCTGCTCGGCCCACGGCATCAGATAGCCGTTGTCCGGGATCGGCGCGCCCAGCTCCTCGTGCATCTCCTTGTAGATGTTCCGCAGGGACGGCGGGATCCGCACACCGGGCCGGACCGAGAAGCACAGCCCGTGCCCCTGGCCCTCGCCGTGGTACGGGTCCTGACCGAGGATCAGGACCTTCACCTTCTCGTACGGCGTGGCGTCCAGCGCGGCGAAGACCTCCTCGCGCGGCGGATGCACGGGACCCTTCGCCCGCTCCTCCTCGACGAACTCCGTCAGCTCCTTGAAATAGGGCTGCTGCAGTTCGTCGCCCAGAACCCCGCGCCAGGACTCGGGCAGCATGGCGGTGTCGGTCACGTCAACGTCCTCACGATGTGCGGTCACTTCCAGGCCTCAGAACCTACAGGCGACCACTGACAACGTGCCCGGGAAGGCCCGGTGCCGACCCGCCTACCAGGCGGTCTTGCGGTGCAGCTCCCACATCATCATGATCGTCGACGGGTCCAGGGCCCGCTCCGCGCCCGAGACGTCCCGGCTGGCGGCCACGTACTGCCTGCCCTGCCACAGCGGCAGCAGTCGCGCGTCGTCCACCAGGATGCGCTGGGCCTCCTCGAACTCCTTCTCCACGTTCGCGCGGTCGCTCTCCCGGCGCGACCGGGGCAGCAGGTCGCCGGTGATCTCGGGGGCCGGGTAGGGCGTACCGAGGGCGTTCTGCTCGCCGACGAACGGCGCGATGAAGTTCTCGGCGTCCGGGAAGTCGGGGAACCAGCCGCGCCCGAACACCGGGTACTCGCCCTTCTGGTAGCCCTCGACGTACGTCTTCCAGGGGCGGCTCTTCAGGCTGATCGTGAAGAGGCCGGAGTCCTCGAGCTGGCGCTTCAGCTCCTTGAACTCCTCGGCGGTCTCGGAGCCGTAGCGGTCGCTCGTGTACCAGAAGGTGAGCGGGACCCGCTGGTTGATGCCCGCCCCGGTGAGGATCTCGCGGGCCTTGTCGACGTCGGGGTCGCCGTAGTCGTCGAAGAAGCCCGTGGTGTGGCCCGTGAGGCCCTTGGGGACCATGGAGTACAGCGGGTCGACGGTGTCCTTGTAGACCTTGTGGGTGATCGCCGCCCGGTCGATGACCTGCGCGATGGCCTGACGCACGGGCTTGCGCTTGGCCCAGGAGTCCTTCGGGTTGAACACCAGGTAGTTGATGTCCGTGCCCGTGCCGTCGACGAGCTGGATCTCCTCCTCGTTGGAGGACTTGCTCTGGAGGTCGACGACATCGCCGGCGGCCAGACCGCGGTAGGTCACGTCGATCTGCTCGTCGCGCAGGGCCTTGACCATGGCGCCGGAGTCCTGGAAGTAACGGATGGTCACCGCGTCGTTCCGGCGCTCCGCGTAGCCCTTGTAGCCGTCGTTGCGTACGAGGACGGCCTCCTTGCCG
>NZ_JBHUQX010000142.1:0-20700 GCF_042674225.1 Streptomyces sp. NPDC056948 | reverse complement strand
CCCCCCGACACGTCCCCGACCCACCACCCGGCGAGATGGCGCTACGCGCACCCCCACCCCACCCGCACAGGCCGCCGCAGGCACCCCACCCACCCGAGTGGTCCCCCACGCCACACCCGCGCCCCCTATGCGGAATTTGTCTGATTAGCGCGTATCGTCGCAGCATGCCCACGCCATACGGATCCCGCGGCGGCATGGCGTTCGGCGTGGAGGAGCTGCGTGTGCTCCGCCGCGCTCTCGCCCTCGCCCTCCACCCCACCTCCGCCTCGTCCGACGACGTCCAGGACTGCCTCCGCCTAGCAGAGTCGCTCGACGAGGCGACACGGGAGGGAGCCAGGCTGCGTGCCTTCCTCGTGGCCGATCTCGGCCGGTACCGCGCCGCCCTGCCCGGCACCGCCGCCGGATACCTCACCCTCCTGGACGAGGCCCTGGGCGCCGGCTACCGCCCCCACCCCCACGACCTCACCGCCCTCCGCGCCCTGCGCGGCAACCCCACCGCCGCCGCCCTCCTGGACCGCTGCGCGCAGCAGCACTCCCCGGCCACCCACCCGGCCACCCACCCGGCCACCCACCCGGCCACCCGCCGGGTCACCCGGATGACCCCCGCCGCTCCCACCACCTCCGCCACCCCCACCGTCCCCGCCGCCCGCACCCGTCTCCTGGCCCTCCCAGGAGGCCGTGCCGCAGACCTCTCCACCCCCGGAGACTCCGCCAAGGACACCCCGGGAAAGGAGCCCGAAAAGAAGCCCGCACGCAAGCCACCGGCCCCGAAGCCCGCCCCCAAGCCCACCCCGGCCCCGACCCCGCCCCCCGCCCCGGGCACCCCGAAGCCCAGCCGCCGCCCGATCCCCACCCCGGGCGAGGTCTTCCCGCGCCGCAAGCCCACCCCGCCGCCCCCCGCGAACCCCCAGCAGCTCGCCGCGGGCTGACGTGGCTACTCTGGAGCCATGGACTACGTCTCCGCGCTCCTGCCCCCCGTCGTCATGGCCGTCTTCTTCATCGGCGTGATCCGGGTGATCGTGAAGACACAGGGCGGCGCCAACAAGGCCAAGGAGGACGCGGCCGTGGACGCCGCCCTCGCGCGCGTGGAGGGCGCCCACCAGGCCTCCGCGAGCACCCCGAAGGCCTGACCGCGCCCCCGCCCCACCCGGCGTACGACTCAGCGAGGCCCGCCCGCCGCGAGGCCCGCCCCTTCAAGTCGTACGCCCTTTTTGTTCCTGTTCGCCACTGAAGCGCACGTCCGCCACGCCATTACCGAGATCTCCCACTATTGTTCTGAGCTGTGCCTCGCCCATTGGGAGAACTCGAAGACGCGGTCATGTCGCGGGTGTGGAAGTGGAACCGCCCGGTGACTGTTCGGGAAGTCCTGGAAGATCTTCAGAAGGAGCGGTCCATCGCCTACACCACGGTGATGACCGTTTTGGACAATCTCCATCAGAAGGGCTGGGTGCGCCGCGAGGCGGAAGGCCGTGCCTATCGATATGAGGCGGTCTCCACCCGCGCCGCCTACGCCGCCGCCCTGATGAACGACGCCTGGTCGCAGAGCGACAACCCCGCCGCAGCTCTCGTCGCCTTCTTCGGCATGATGAGCGAGGAACAGCGACAGGCTCTCCGCGCTGCCGTACGCATCGCCCAGGTCCCGGAAACCCTGGAACCGACCGAAGCGTCTGATTCGACCGAACCGGCTCAACCCGCTGAACCGGCGGAACCCCGAGAAGCGCCCCCTGAGTACCCCACCCCCGAGAACCCCACCCCCGAGAACCTCGAGAACCCCGCCTCCGCTCAGGACCACGGCGGGCGATAGCGTCCGCCCATGTCCGCGAAGAGCCCCGAAGCCACCGCAAAAGCCATCACCGTCCGACGGGCCCGCACCAGCGATGTCCCGGCGGTGCGCCGTCTCCTTGACGCCTACGTCCGCGGCGGCAACCTGCTCGACAAAGCAACGGTGACGCTTTACGAGGACATCCAGGAGTTCTGGGTCGCGGAACGGGACGACAACGCGGAGGTCGTCGGCTGTGGTGCCCTGCACGTGATGTGGGAAGACCTCGCGGAAGTCCGCACTCTCGCGGTGAAGCCCGGCCTGAAGGGCGCGGGCGTCGGACACCAGTTGCTGGAGAAGTTGCTGCACACCGCCCGCTGGCTCGGCGTTCGCAGAGTTTTCTGTCTGACCTTCGAAGTCGACTTCTTCGTCAAGCACGGCTTCGTGGAGATCGGCGAGACGCCGGTCGACACGGATGTCTACGCGGAGCTGCTGCGTTCCTATGACGAGGGTGTCGCGGAGTTCCTCGGTCTCGAACGAGTGAAACCGAACACCTTGGGCAACAGCCGGATGCTTCTGCATCTGTGATCGTCTGCGATTGGGGATCGACACCTGCCCCGGTGCCCTATGTCCGAAACGCGCACGTTTCCGGACGGAGCCAGGGCTCCCGGTCTCTGCCGAGGGTTTGTGTTTTTCCGGCAAAAGCGGTTTGCTTTCCGACGTACTGCAGTACTGCATATAACAGGGGACGGCGATACGGCGGACGCCGGCACACTCCCCGGCCCTGAAGATATCGATGAAAGGAAATCCGGTGGCACAGAAGGTTCAGGTCCTTCTTGTCGACGACCTCGACGGTGGCGAGGCGGACGAGACCGTGACGTTTGCGCTGGACGGCAAGACGTACGAGATCGATCTCACCACCGCCAATGCGGACAAGCTCCGTGGCCTTCTCGAGGCTTACGTGAAGGGCGGTCGTCGTACCGGAGGCCGTGCTTCGGGCGGGCGCGGAAAGGCGCGCGCGGCTTCGAGCGGCAGCCAGGACACCGCGGCCATCCGCGCCTGGGCGAAGGAGAACGGCTACGAGGTCAACGACCGCGGCCGTGTCCCCGCGACCATCCGCGAGGCTTACGAGAAGGCCAACGGCTGAACAGCGGTACTACTGACCTTGCGTACGCAAGGCCGGCGGCTGGGCGCACGCGCGCCGCAGCCGGACCCGGTGGCAGTGCGTGGCCACCGTGTCCACCAGCCGTACGAGATCGGGGGCGTTCCCACCGCCCCCCAAGGCCGACAGCGTCGGCAGCGAGGCCTCGACCTCGCATCCCGGCTCGGGGGGTCGCAGCCACACGGCGGCCCCCTGGGAACCGACCGCGCCCAGGGGCAGCGGACCGGTGACGGCCACCTCAGGAGGCGCCAGCGAGGCCCTCTGACTGGGTACCTGCACGTTCCCACGGGGCAATGGCCCGTCCGCCCCGCAGGGCGACAACGCATCCGTCACCCGCGGCAGCACCCCGCCCGCTCCGTCCGCCCCGCCCACCCCGGCCGGCACCGGCGCTTCCATGAAGCCCCCCGCCCCGATCGCGGTCAGGTCGAGCGCCAGCGTTCCCCACTCCAGCCACTCCAGCAGCCCGGGCAACTCCTCCGCGCTGCCCGCCGCCACCAGCAGCCGCATGCGGTCGCCCCGTACGGCCACGGGAGAGCCCGGC
Organism: Streptomyces sp. NPDC056948; assembly: GCF_042674225.1. Lineage (NCBI taxonomy): Bacteria > Bacillati > Actinomycetota > Actinomycetes > Kitasatosporales > Streptomycetaceae > Streptomyces > Streptomyces sp. NPDC056948. The sequence continues at coordinate 17,238 of NZ_JBHUQX010000142.1, read as the reverse complement.
CCCAGGCGCCGCAGCGCCGCGTGTCCCGCCTCGGCCGGCACGTCCAGGACGTCGAAGCGAGCACCCACCACCAGCCGCACCGGATCCCCGGGCACCGTCGGCCAGCCCAGTTCCCTCTCGTACCACCACCGGACCGGACAGCTCTCGTCGAGCGGCCGGCGGGGGAGCGGGACGAGCAGGGACGCGGACGCGGTCACGGGGTGCGGGGCGCCGAACATGCCAAGTGCAACCGCCGGAAGGACGTGCGAGTTACGCTGGGTGTCGCGGCAAGCGCACAGAGTGTCGAAATGGGGGCGTGTGGGGGGCGCCGGGAGACGCAAGGTTGTTCGCCCGTAGCGGAGGGAACCGGGGCACCCGGCATGGACATCCGGGCTCTACGGGTAAGACATCCCTAGTGGGAGGGGGCGACACGCAGGAAAGGCCGTCTCACGTTCGCCATCGGCGTACTGGCGATGGGGGTAACTGCCTGGCCTGCGGGAACATCGTCTCGCACCATCGGGTTGGAGCAGATGTCGGCGTTCGGGGTCAGGAGGCCATCGACGGTGTCGGCAGTTGGAATGAGCGGTCCCCGCTTGCGGGACTAAGCTGCGGAAGGACAGGGAGGGGAAGTTCCCCCCACTGCCTGACCGCTCTGAGGAGCGATTAACGATGTTCGAGAGGTTCACCGACCGCGCGCGGCGGGTTGTCGTCCTGGCTCAGGAAGAAGCCCGGATGCTCAACCACAACTACATCGGCACTGAGCACATCCTCCTGGGCCTGATCCACGAGGGTGAAGGTGTCGCCGCCAAGGCCCTTGAGAGCCTCGGGATTTCGCTCGAGGCGGTCCGCCAGCAGGTGGAGGAGATCATCGGGCAGGGGCAGCAGGCCCCGTCCGGGCACATCCCCTTCACCCCCCGTGCCAAGAAGGTCCTGGAGCTTTCGCTCCGCGAGGCCCTTCAGCTGGGCCACAACTACATCGGCACGGAGCACATCCTGCTCGGCCTGATCCGCGAGGGCGAGGGCGTCGCCGCCCAGGTCCTCGTCAAGCTGGGCGCAGATCTCAACCGGGTGCGGCAGCAGGTCATCCAGCTGCTCTCCGGTTACCAGGGCAAGGAGACCGCCACCGCCGGCGGGCCTGCCGAGGGCACCCCCTCGACGTCCCTGGTCCTCGACCAGTTCGGCCGGAACCTCACCCAGGCCGCTCGTGAGTCCAAGCTCGACCCGGTCATCGGGCGCGAGAAGGAGATCGAGCGGGTCATGCAGGTGCTGTCCCGCCGTACGAAGAACAACCCGGTCCTGATCGGTGAGCCCGGCGTCGGCAAGACCGCCGTCGTCGAGGGCCTCGCTCAGGCCATCGTCAAGGGCGAGGTGCCCGAGACCCTCAAGGACAAGCACCTCTACACCCTGGACCTCGGCGCCCTGGTCGCCGGCTCCCGCTACCGCGGTGACTTCGAGGAGCGCCTGAAGAAGGTCCTCAAGGAGATCCGCACCCGCGGCGACATCATCCTGTTCATCGACGAGCTCCACACCCTCGTGGGTGCGGGTGCCGCCGAGGGCGCGATCGACGCCGCGAGCATCCTCAAGCCGATGCTGGCCCGCGGTGAGCTGCAGACCATCGGTGCCACCACGCTGGACGAGTACCGCAAGCACCTGGAGAAGGACGCGGCCCTCGAGCGCCGCTTCCAGCCCATCCAGGTCGCGGAGCCGTCCCTGCCGCACACGATCGAGATCCTCAAGGGTCTCCGTGACCGGTACGAGGCCCACCACCGCGTCTCGATCACCGACGAGGCGCTGGTCCAGGCCGCCACGCTGGCCGACCGCTACATCTCGGACCGCTTCCTGCCGGACAAGGCGATCGACCTGATCGACGAGGCCGGTTCCCGGATGCGCATCCGCCGGATGACGGCTCCGCCGGACCTCCGCGAGTTCGACGAGAAGATCGCCGGTGTCCGCCGGGACAAGGAGTCCGCGATCGACTCGCAGGACTTCGAGAAGGCCGCCTCCCTCCGCGACAAGGAGAAGCAGCTCCTGGCCGGCAAGGCCAAGCGGGAGAAGGAGTGGAAGGCCGGCGACATGGACGTCGTCGCCGAGGTCGACGGCGAGCTGATCGCCGAGGTCCTCGCGACCGCCACCGGCATCCCGGTCTTCAAGCTGACCGAGGAGGAGTCCTCGCGTCTGCTGCGCATGGAGGACGAGCTCCACAAGCGGGTCATCGGCCAGGTCGACGCCGTCAAGGCGCTGTCGAAGGCGATCCGCCGTACGCGTGCCGGTCTGAAGGACCCGAAGCGTCCCGGTGGCTCGTTCATCTTCGCCGGCCCGTCCGGTGTCGGTAAGACCGAGCTGTCCAAGGCGCTCGCCGAGTTCCTCTTCGGCGACGAGGACGCGCTGATCTCCCTCGACATGTCGGAGTTCAGCGAGAAGCACACGGTGTCGCGGCTCTTCGGTTCGCCCCCCGGCTACGTGGGCTACGAAGAGGGCGGCCAGCTCACCGAGAAGGTCCGCCGCAAGCCGTTCTCCGTCGTCCTCTTCGACGAGGTCGAGAAGGCCCACCCGGACATCTTCAACTCGCTGCTGCAGATCCTGGAGGACGGTCGCCTGACCGACTCCCAGGGCCGGGTCGTGGACTTCAAGAACACGGTCATCATCATGACGACCAACCTCGGCACCCGGGACATCTCCAAGGGCTTCAACCTGGGCTTCGCGGCCTCGGGTGACAAGAAGTCGAACTATGAGCGCATGAAGAACAAGGTGTCGGACGAGCTCAAGCAGCACTTCCGTCCCGAGTTCCTCAACCGCGTCGACGACGTGGTCGTCTTCCCGCAGCTGACCCAGGACGACATCCTCAAGATCGTCGACCTGATGATCGGCAAGGTGGACGAGCGCCTGAAGGACCGGGACATGGGCATCGAGCTCTCCCAGTCCGCCAAGGAGCTGCTGTCCCAGAAGGGCTACGACCCGGTGCTGGGTGCGCGTCCGCTGCGTCGCACCATCCAGCGCGAGATCGAGGACTCGCTGTCGGAGAAGATCCTCTTCGGCGAGCTGCGTCCCGGTCACATCGTGGTCGTGGACACGGAGGGCGAGGGCGAGGCCAAGACCTTCACCTTCCGGGGTGAGGAGAAGGCGGCCCTGCCGGACGCCCCGCCGATCGAGCAGGCGGCCGGCGGAAGCGGGCCTAACCTGAGCAAGGACGCGTAAGCGTCACGGCTGAGTGAGAGGGGCCGGTGCTGAAAAGCACCGGCCCTTTTCGCATGCCCTGCGGCGCTACGAGAGCTGCCCGTCGTAGTCCGGCAGCTTGTATGTCTTCTCGGCATGGCCGCCCGAGAGATCGGTGGCGCTGTTGCCGATGTTCGCGATGATCGTGTAGCCCTTCTTCTCGACGTCGACGCGCTGGGCCGTCTTGTACTCGGCGACGTTCTTGAAGAGGTCGATGAAGTTCCGGACGTACAGGCCGGATACCTGGTAGCCGGTCTGCTTCAGGTTGTACTCGGTGAACGAGGCGATGATGTCCGGGCGGGCGGTCACGAAGAACAGGGCGACCCCGTGCTCCTGGGCGTATCTGGCGGCCTCCAGGACCGGCTTGTTGGCCGGCTGCGGGTAGCTGAAGCCGAAGTCGGTCTCCAGCGTGGTGTTGTCGATGTCGAAGACGATCGCCTGCTTCTCACCCGGCTTGCCGGCCGCGATCCGCTGCTTCAGATAGGGCAGCGCCTGGGCCATCACCGCCTGGCAGTCCTTCTGCCAGGTGGCGTAGTCGACGTCCGCAGCGGCGGCCGTGGAGGCGGCGGTGGCGGTCGTGGAGGCTCGGGTGGCGGTCGTGGCGTCGGCCGGTGCGGCCATCGCCACGAGGGCTGCGGCCGATACGGCGGTCACTGATACGCGGCGCAACCAGGGGCGTCGGGTCTGCATGTCGTGGGGGGTCCTCTCACGTCCGTGACGCTGCAACATGTCGTGTGCATGTTCGTGGGCGAGGGTGGCGCGAGGGGAACCGTAAGGTTACCGAACGGTAGGTGCCTAGAGGCGTGCGCCACATTTCCGGAATGGCTGAAGAGGGCCTCCGGTGACATGGCGCACAGGGGATATGTCCGTTACTAGGTGGAATAGTGGCTAACGGACCGGCAGGAAAGGGATTCTTGCCGCGCGGGGTGGGGGAAAGTGCGGTGCAGTGCGCTGATTCGTCCCGTATGACTGCTGTGTCAAGAGACGTAGAACACTGAACCAAATTACTAACTTCAGTCGTAGATCACGCTTTTTGGGGTTTGTCGGACTTCGGGTTACCAAGGGATGGCCATTCGGCGAGCGTCTGTGCGCCGGGTGGTTTTCTCCGTCCCCTTCCACACGAGGTTTCGATGTCCCAGCGCGTCACGTCCCGTTCTTCCCGTACGTCCCAGCTCCGCACCCGTGCGACCGTGCTGGCCGCCGGCCTTGGCGTCTCGGTCGCACTGGGAGCCGGGGTCGCGTCCGCCGCCGACACCACGTCCGCGTCCGGCGCCGCCGGTGCCGTCCAGGCGCAGGCCGCCGCCCAGGCCAAGCACGCCAAGGCCGAGGCCGTGAAGGCCGAGAAGGCCGCCGAGGTCGCCGCCGCGAAGAAGGCGGCCGAGAAGCAGGCCGCTGCCAAGAAGGCCGCCGCCAAGAAGGCCAAGCCGTCCTGGGTCGACCCGGTGAAGAAGTACAAGCTCTCCGCGAGCTTCGCCCAGAACGGCGGCATGTGGCAGTCCACCCACAGTGGCCAGGACTTCGCCGTGCCGAGCGGCACCCAGGTCGTCGCCGCGCACGGCGGCACCGTGGTCAAGGCCGGCGGCAACGGCGCCGGTGACGGCCCCGCCTACGGCAACGCCGTCGTGATCAAGCACGGCAACGGCACGTACTCCCAGTACGCCCACCTGTCGAAGGTCACCGTGAACATCGGCCAGATCGTCAAGACGGGCCAGGAGATCGCCAAGTCCGGCAGCACCGGTAACTCGAGCGGTCCGCACCTGCACTTCGAGATCCGTACGACCGCGAACTACGGCTCGGCCGTCGACCCGGTGAAGTTCCTGCGCGCCAAGGGCGTGAAGGTCTGACGACCCCCCTCTGACCCGGCAGGGGCTCTAGGAGCCCTCGGCGCCCCGGTGGGCCCGGGTCACCAGCTCGGTGGCGACCTCGAGAACGGCCTTGTCCTTCTCCTCGGGGTCGCCTTCCATTTCCTGGAGCAGGAACATCCCGGCGTGCAGCGTGAAGAGCGCGCTGGCGCAGCGGACCTGGTCGACCAGGTCCGCGTCCGGGTCGACGATGGTGTCCCGCAGGCTGCGGATGCGCTCCTTGAAGGAGTCGCCGATCTGCAGTTCCCGAACCGTCGCCTGGTTCTCGTGCATGAAGCGGAACAGCGGTGCCGCGTGGGACAGCGCCTCGGCGTAACGGCGGACGATCTCCTGCTTGGTCGCGAGGGTGTGCGGCTGCTGCCGGCCCCACTCGACCAGGTCGTCGATCGGCTGGGTGAGGTCCTCGAAGATGCTGACGAGGATCTCTTCCTTCGTCTTGAAGTGGTAGTAGAGCGCCGCCTTGGTGACGTCCAGGCGCTCGGCGATCTCGCGCAGGGACGTCTTCTCGTAGCCCTGCTCCGCGAAGAGTTCGAGGGCCACGTCCTGGATGCGCTGGCGGGTGTTCCCGCGGCGCCGCTGCCTGGTGCCGTCCATGGTGCCGCCCATCTTCCTACGCCGCCCGCTTTCCATAAAACTTACTTGACGCCCGGCTAGTTCCGGAGCTAACTTCCGAGTGTAGTCACTAGCCGGTCGGCAAGTAAGTAGCGGTAGCTGGGGGAGTGGGAAGCGATGGCGGACACGACGGACACACCGGCGGTCGGCGCCGAAAGCGGAGGGAAACAGCCGAAGAGTGTGCGGGTCGTGCTGCTCGCGCTGATGATCGCGATGATGCTCGCGATGCTCGACAACATGATCATCGGTACGGCGATGCCGACGATCGTCGGTGAGCTGGGCGGGCTCGAACACCTCTCCTGGGTCGTCACCGCCTACACGCTCGCGACCGCGGCCTCCACCCCGCTGTGGGGCAAGCTCGGCGACATGTACGGCCGCAAGGGCACGTTCATGACGTCCATCGTCATCTTCCTGATCGGCTCGGCGCTCAGCGGCATGGCCCAGAACATGGGCGAGCTGATCGGCTTCCGTGCCGTCCAGGGCCTCGGTGCCGGCGGTCTGATGGTCGGCGTCATGGCGATCATCGGTGATCTGATCCCGCCCCGGGAGCGCGGCAAGTACCAGGGCATGATGGCCGGCGTCATGGCGCTGGCGATGATCGGCGGTCCGCTGGTCGGCGGCACCATCACCGACAACTGGGGCTGGCGCTGGGCGTTCTACATCAACCTGCCGCTCGGCGTCGTAGCGCTCGCCGCCGTCAGCGTCGTCCTGCACCTGCCGAAGAAGCGGTCCGAGGCGCGGATCGACTACCTGGGCGCCGCGCTGCTGACCATCGGCATCACCGCGATCGTGCTCGTCACCACCTGGGGCGGCACGGAGTACGCCTGGAGCTCCGCGCGGATCATGGAGCTGATCGGCATCGGGGTCGCCGCGCTCGTCGGGTTCGTGTTCTGGCAGACGAAGGCCGCCGAGCCGATCGTTCCGCTGCACATCTTCCGCAGCCGCAACTTCACGCTGATGTCGGTCATCGGCTTCATGACCGGCTTCGTGATGTTCGGGGCCACGCTCTTCCTGCCGCTGTACCAGCAGTCCGTGCAGGGCGCGTCCGCGACGAACTCCGGGCTGCTGCTCCTGCCGATGCTCGGTGCGATGCTCGTCACCTCGATGGTCGCCGGGCGCGTCACCACGAACACCGGCAAGTACAAGATCTTCCCGGTCCTCGGCAGCGTCCTGATGATCGTCGGGCTCTACCTGCTCTCCACGATGGACACGGGCACCTCCCGCGTCACCTCCGGTGTCTTCATGGCCGTGGTCGGGCTCGGCATGGGCTGCCTGATGCAGATCACCATGCTGGTCGCGCAGAACAGCGTCGAGATGAAGGACATGGGCGTCGCGTCCTCGTCCACCACGCTCTTCCGCACCCTCGGCTCCTCCTTCGGCGTCGCGATCATGGGCGCGCTGTTCAACAGCCGGGTCCAGGACGTCATGGCCGAGCGGGCCGGTGCGCTGGGCTCCAAGGTGACCGAGCAGTCGGCGCAGCTCGACGCGAAGGGCCTGGAGAAGCTGCCGGTGCTGGCCCGCGAGGCCTACCAGCACGCGGTCTCCGCCGGCACCCACTCGGCGTTCCTGCTCGGAGCCGTGGTGGCGGTCGTCGCGCTCGCGGCGGCGGTGTTCGTGAAGGAGGTGCCGCTGAAGGGGGCGGGACCGAAGGCGTCGGACGACGACAAGACGGACGGCCCGGCCGCGCAGACCCCGGTCGTCGAGGCGGTCTGACCCACTCCAGCTCCTGACGAAGGCCCCGGACGGGACACCCGCCCGGGGCCTTCGCCTTGCCGGGGCGCGAGGCCGGTGCCGCTGTCAGACCCCCGTGCCACCATCGACGCCATGGACAAGACGCGGCAGCTTCGGCTCGCCAAGGACGCCATGGACCGGGACTGGGCCGATCCAGGGCTGGACCTGGACACCGTCGCCGCGCACGCCGGGTACTCGCGGTATCACTTCATCCGCTCCTTCAAAGAGGCCTACGGCGAGACCCCCGGCCAGTACCTCACGCACCGCCGCATCGAACGTGCCGAGGACCTGCTGCGCACGGCGAACCTGTCGGTCACGGAGATCTGCCACCTGGTCGGCTTCAGCAGCGTCGGCACGTTCTCGGCCCGCTTCAAGACCTGGACCGGCCTCACCCCCAGCGAGTACCGCACCAAGCACGTCGGCAGGGGAGCCGCCCTCATCCCCGGCTGCTACGCCATGCTCTGGGCCGGCGGCTTCCGCTCCGGGCCCGGCGCGGGCAAGGAGCGCAATTCCGGAGAAGCGGGCTGACACCCCCGCTGCCTACCGTGGCAGGGCACGCACGAACCGGCCGCCGAGCAGCAGGAGCACGCCATGATCAAGGGTCTCGCCATCTCCACCGTCTGGGTCCTCGACCAGGACCGGGCCAAGGAGTTCTACACCGGGAAACTGGGCCTGGAGGTCCGTACGGACATGACCATGGGCGAGGGCGGCATGCGCTGGCTCACCGTCGGCTCACCGAAGCAGCCCGACGTCGAACTCACCCTGATGGTGCCCGGCGGCCCCGCGATGGACCCCGAGTCCGCCGAGATGCTCAGGAAGCTGGTGACGAAGGGAGCGCTCGGCGCGGGCGTCCTGACCACCGACGACATCCACGGCGACCACAAGAAGCTCAAGGACCGCGGCGTGGAGTTCCTCCAGGAGCCGCAGGAGCGCCCGTACGGCACGGAGGCGCTGTTCCGCGACGACTCCGGCAACTGGTTCTCCCTGACCCAGCCCCGCGAAGGCGGACTCGACATGGACCAGGACTGGTCCTGCTGATCCGCGAGAACCGGTCCGCGAGAACCGGGCCCTACGTCACCGCCCCCGGCAGCATCGGATAGCTCCCCGTGTTCGTCGGCGCGTGCTCCGGCAGCCACAGCACCGCCACGGCACCCTCGGCCGGTAGCTGCTCCGGTGTCCCCGGCGTGCGGACGTTGCGGAAGGTCAGCCGGGCGCCCAGCACCCGGGACTGTCCGGCCGCGATGGTCAGGCCGAGGCCGTGGCCATGGCCGGCCCGGTCCTTGCTGCCGGTGCGGAAGCGGCTCGGCCCCTCGGCGAGCAGGTCCTCGGGGAAGCCCGGGCCGTGGTCGCGGACCCGGATGACGCGGCCCTCGACGGTGACCTCGATGGGCGGCTTGCCGTGCCGGGCCGCGTTGGCCAGGAGATTGAACAGAACCCGCTCCAGGCGCCGCGGGTCGGTCGTGACCTCCGACTCGTGCACGACCCGCACCTCGATGGCCGGGTCCTTGGCCGTCACCCGCCGGGCGACGAACTCGCCCAGCATGATGTCCTGCAACTCCGCCCGCTCCGAGGCCCCGTCCAGCCGGGCCACCTCCAGCACGTCCTCCACGAGCGTGCGCATGGCCTTCGCCCGGTCCAGCACCAGCTCGGTCGGGCGCCCCGGAGGCAGCAGCTCGGCCGCGGTCAGCAGCCCGGTCACCGGTGTGCGCAGCTCGTGCGCGATGTCGGCGGTGACCCGGCGCTCCGCCTCGATGCGCTGCCGCAGCGTGTCCGCCATGGCGTCCACCGCGCTCGCCAGGTCGTCGGTCTCGTCCCGGACGACCCCGCCCATGGCGTCCCGCACCCGCACGTCCGTCTCGCCGCCCGCGAGCTGGTGGGCCGCGACGGCCGCCTTGCGCAGCCGCCGCGACAGATGCCCGCCGATGAGCACGCCGAGCGCGCTGCCGCCGAGGACGACCGCGATCGACCCGATGAGCAGGGCCTGGTCGAGGTCCTGGAGGATGTCCGAGCTGCGGTCGGTGAAGCCCGAGTGCAGGGACATCACATGCCCGTTCTTCAGCGGCACGGCGGCCCATATGTCCGGCGAGCCACCCGGCCGGTCCGCCACATAGGTCGCCCGCTGGCCCACCTCGACCCGGTCCCGCAGCGCGTCCGGCAGATCCGGGTCGTCGAGCTTGGTGTTGGGGAAGTTCATCCGCCCGGACAGCTCGAAGTTGCGCTGGGCGATCATGATGCGCTCGTCGGCGAGATCGCGCGCGTTGTCCAGCATCGACACCCGCGCGGCGTTGTGCACGACCAGGCTCAGCGCGATCGCCACCAGCGCGCCGACCAGCGCGATGGCCGCGCTCAGCTTCCATCTGAGGCCCGTACGGATCCCCGCGCGCTCCACGCCCGCGGCGACCAGGCGCCGGAAATGCCCCCTCATACCCTGCTCAGGCCTTCAACTTGTAGCCGAAACCACGGACCGTCTCGATACGGTCCTGGCCGATCTTCTGGCGCAGCCGCTGCACGTGCACATCGACGACGCGGGTGTCCCCGCCCCATCCGTAGTCCCACACCCGCTCCAGCAGTTTGTCGCGCGAGAGCACCGTGCCCGGCGCCGAGGAGAACTCCAGGAGCAGCCGCATCTCGGTCGGTGTCAGCGCCACCGGCTGTCCGGCCCGGCGGACCTCCATGCCCTCGGTGTCGACCTCCAGATCCCCGAAGGCCAGCATCCCGCCGCTCGCCGGGGAGTCGGACTCCTCGGCCCGGCCGCCGCCCGCGTGCCCGAAGCGGCGCAGCACCGCGCGGATCCGGGCGACCAGCACGGCCCCGTCGAACGGCTTGGTCACATAGTCGTCGGCACCCGCCTCCAGGCCCAGCACCACGTCGATGGAGTCGGCCCGCGCCGACAGCATGATGACCGGCACGGTCGACTCGTCCCGGATGCGGCGGCACAGGCTGACCCCGTCGAGGCCGGGAACCATGACGTCCAGCAGCGCGATGTCGGGGCGGTCCGTCCGGAACGCCTCCAGGCCCGACAGGCCGTCGGGCATCGCGGTGACCACGAAGCCGTCCCTTTCCAGGGCGAGCTGCGTGGCCTCGCGGATGACGTCGTCGTCCTCGACGAACAGAACGTGGGTCTGGTCTGCCATCCCGGTGCTCTCAGTCCTCGTGTGGGTCGTGGGGGTGCGTACTTTTCACGGGACGCACGGTCCGTCCTTTCAGGGGACGCACGGTCCGTGCATCGCGTTCACCCAGAGATCGGTCCGAGCGGCCCGATCGGTTCACGCACGCCGTGCCCGCGTCAGCTCGCGGGCACCGGCGACGGGCTGTCGCCGACGACCTTGCCGTAGTCGTTGTGCGTGCGGTACTTCTCGCTGAACCGGCCGGAAGCCCATCTGTACGTGATCACGTTCTCCCCGGAGGGGCTCGACACCGGGTCGCCCTTGTCGTACACCTGCTTGGTCACCACCAGGTCGCCGCGGTCGATCTCCGCGTAGACCGGGGGTTCCTCGGCCTTGAACACATTCTCGTACGAGCCGTCCCGCTCGCGATACACATAACTGCCCACGCCCACCGCGTCACCGCAGGTCAGCACATTGACGACGACGTCGTCGGCCGACCCGCCGGTCAGATTGCCGTAGGACACGTCGACGGGATACTCGTCGGCCACGCACGGCTTCAGCTCGCGCTTCACCTCGGGCGAGACCTCGGGGTCGTCCTTGACGAGCCGGACCGCGTTCACGGTGTCGGGCGTCTTGGACGGGGAGGCGGAGGGTGTGGCGGCGGAGGCGCCCGCCACCGCGTCGGCGTGCGCCGGGCCCTCGTCACGGGCGCCGGTGCCGCCGGCGCCGCACCCGGACACGAAAAGGGCGAGGGCGGTGACCACGGCCGATGCCGTGCTCACCGCCTGGATGTTGCCCCGGGTCCGTGCAGACCCCTCGCCGGTCAGGCCGCGCACCGCTCCCGCTCCTCACGCTCCAGCGCGCGTGCGTCCAGATCGCGGGACTCCAGCTCCTCACGGAGCCGGGCGAGCGCCCGGTGCAGCGTGCTTTTGACCGTTCCGGCCGACATACCGAGGGCGGCGGCCGTCTCCTCCGTGGACATCTGCTCCCAGTGTCGCAGCACCACGACACTGCGCTGTTTCGGGGCGAGCACCTTCAGGATGTCCATCAGCAGGGCGCGGTCCGCGTGCTGCTCGGTGGCGTCGTCGACCGAGGCGTCCGGGAGCTGCTCGGTCGGGACCTCCTCCAGCTTGCGGGCTCGCCACCACTCGGTCCGCGTGTTGATCATCACCCGGCGCAGGTAGGCGTCCGCAAGACGCTTGTCCTCGATGGTCTCCCAGCGGCGGTAGGTCCGTACCAGTGCCGTCTGCAGCAGATCCTGTGCGTCCGTCGGGTCCGGGACCAGGCGGCGAGCACTGCGCAGCAGTGCGTCCTGCCGGGTGCGGACGTACTCCTCGAACTCGAGCACCTCGCCCTGCGCCATGGTGAACCGCCTCCCGTTTCCCCGTTCGGGCCGGCTCCCCGCCGCCCGTGCACTGCCTGTGTTCCTTGGTCGTCCCGTGTCTTCCGGGAACGCAATTGAAGGTACGGAGGCGTTGTCACGGCGTTGTCCGAAGCAGCCTGCGGCTAGCACTCGGCTGTCCGTCGGTTGTGTAACGGAAGTCGGAACGGGGTACAGCGGTGGGCGTGTTGGGGTGACTATGGGGTGATTTGTCCACTCCGTGTCGCCGTTACGGGAGACCCATGGCTGTGATCTGCCTGTACGTCAGGTCAGCGGCAGCCGGTACATCCCGCCCGCCAGCGGTTCCACCAAGCCGTCGGCGACCAGGCCGTCCAGGGCGCGGGCCCGCTGCACCGGCTCGTGCCACACGCGGTCGAGCGCCGCCTGCGGAACCGGGGCGTGGGCCTCCCGCAGCACGGCGAGCAGCCGCCCGCGGACCTGCCGGTCGGTGCCCGCGTAGGTCTGGCCGCGGCGCGGCGGCCCGTCGTGCTCCGGCTTGCCCGCCAGCCGCCACGCACACTGCGCGGCGATCGGGCAGCGGTGGCACGACTCGCTCTTCGCCGTGCACACGAGCGCGCCCAGCTCCATGGAGGCGGCGGCCCAGCGGGCGGCGGTCGGGTCGTCCTCGGGCAGCAGCGCGCGGGCCAGTTTGCGCTCGGCGGCGGTGGTGGCGTTCGGCGGGTACTGCACGCCGCTGACCGCGCGGGCGAAGACCCGGCGCACGTTGGTGTCCAGCACCGGATGCCGCTGCCCGTAGGCGAAGGAGGCGACGGCGGCGGCCGTGTACTCGCCGATGCCGGGCAGCGCCAGAAGCTGGGCGTGGTCGGCCGGTACGTCACCGCCGTGCCGTTCCGTTATGGCGACGGCGGCGCCGTGCAGCCGGAGCGCGCGGCGCGGGTAGCCGAGCCGGCCCCAGGCGCGGACGGCCTCGCCGGGCGCTTCCTTGGCCAGGTCGGCGGGGCGCGGCCAGCGGGCCACCCACTGCTCGTAGACGGGCAGGACGCGGCTCACCGGCGTCTGCTGGAGCATGAACTCACTGACCATCACGCCCCACGCCCCGGCCTCGGGGCGCCGCCACGGCAGGTCGCGGGCGTTGTCGTCGAACCAGTCGATGACGGGGGAGTGCAGGTCCACGCCCGGCGGCGGGCCGGACGCGGTGTCGATGGGGCCGGGGCTGGTGCGCGGGGTGTTCGTGGGAGCAGTCATGGCCATTCGATCCTGCCACGCGAGAGCCGCGAATCGGGCACACCGCGACCCGAGAGGGCGAGGTACCTGACGATCGGCAGCAGTGCCGCCCCGCTGTCCGCCGATAGCGTCGGCCGAATGGAACGTCCTCGTTCGGCCCGGCTCGCCCGGGGCGCCCTCCTCTGGGCCGCCCTCGCCCTGCCCGCGCTCACGGCGGACCGGATCGGGCTGAACGAACCGCGCACGGTCTGGCAGCAGGCCGCCGGTGTGGCGGTGCTGGCCGGGGCGGCCGGCCTGTCCCGGCGGCTGCCGCTCGCCGCCTTCGGGCTGACGGCCGCCCTGAGCCTGGCCGCCGCCCCGGCCCTGTTCACCGTCTCCTACGGTCCGGCCCTCGGCGTGTTCGCGCTGCTCCTCGGACTGCGGGCGGGCCGGGCGCGCCCCGCGGCGCTGTGCTTCGCCGCCGTCGGCTGCGCGGGCACCGCGCGAATCGTGCTCGCCGGGGTCGACCCGGCCCCCGAGTGGCTGGTCATGACGGGCACGCTGCTCTTCGGCTGCGTCTTCCCCTGGCTCGGCGGGCGCTACTGGCGGCAGAGCCGCGAGCTGGCCGCGGAGGGCTGGCTGCGGGCGGCCCGGCTGGAGGACGAGCAGCGCCTCACCGAGGAACGCGCCCGATTGCGCGAACGCTCGAGGATCGCCCAGGACATGCACGACTCCCTCGGCCACGAGCTCAGCCTCATCGCCCTGCGCGCGGGCGCCCTCCAGGTCGCCCCCGGCCTCGCCGGCGAACACCGGACGGCGGCGGCCGAACTGCGCGGGGCAGCCGCCGAGGCCACGGACCGGCTGCACCGCATCATCGGCGTCCTGAGGGAGGACGACGACGAGCCGGTGCCGCTGACCCCCGCGGGCGAGACCCTGGAGCAACTCGTCGCCCGCGCCGCGGAGTCCGGACTCCAGGTGCGCTGGGAGCGGCCCGCGGGGCAGGGCACGGCCGCGGCGCCCGGCGGGCTCGCCGAACGGCTGCTGTACCGCGTGGCCCGGGAGGCGCTGACCAACGCGGCACGGCACGCACCGGGCGCCCCCGTGGTCGTGGCGCTGACCGGGCGGGCCGGGGGCACGTCCGTCACCCTCACCAACGGCCCGTCCACCGAGCTGAGTTCCCGCCCCTCCGGAGGCGGCACGGGCCTGCTCGGTCTGCGGACCGCCGTGACCGCCGTCGGCGGGGAGTTCGAGGCGGGCCCGCAGGGGGAGGGTTTCCGCGTCAGGGCGTACATCCCCGCACAGCAGACCGCGACCAGGCCGAAACGCCCCGCCCCCGCCCCGTTCCCACCCGCCCCGTTCCCACCCGCCCGCCACCGGGTCGCCATCGCCCTCGGCACGGCCGCCGGCACGGGCGTCGTCCTCGTCGGCGCCGCCTTCGGCTGGTACGCGTACGTGGAGAAGCACTCGGTGCTCGCACCCGCCGCGTACGCGAAACTGCGCCCGGGCGCCCCGGCCGCCGACGTCGAGCGCGTACTTCCCGAACGGGACGTGAACGACCCGCCCACCGAGCGGGCGGCGACACCGGCACCGGAGGGCGCCGACTGCCGTTACTACCGGGCGAGCGGTGAGCTGTTCGTCTCCGTCGACCACTTCAGACTGTGTTTCGAAGCCGGGCGGCTCGTCGCCAAGGACGTGGTCCCGCGCGCCGGCCTGTCCGGCGAAGGCCGGGAAGAATACGAGGAGTTCCCACAATGATCCGCGTGCTGCTGGCCGACGACGAGGCGATGGTGCGGGCCGGGGTGCGCGCCATCCTGGGCAGCGGCGGGGAGACGGAGGTCGTCGCCGAGGCGGGCGACGGCCGCGAGGCGGTCGAGCTGGCCCGCGCCCACCGCCCGGACGTGGCCCTGCTCGACATCCGCATGCCGCGCCTGGACGGCCTCACGGCGGCGGAGGAGATCGTACGGACCGTGCCCGGCACGCACGTCGCGATGCTCACCACCTTCTCCGAGGGCGCCTATGTCACCCGCGCCCTCGGCGGCGGCGCCACCGGGTTCCTGCTGAAGTCCGGGGACCCGTACGAACTGATCGCCGGAGTACGGGCGGTGGCCGCGGGCGCCGCGTTCCTGTCGCCGAAGGTGGCCCGGTACGTCATCGACGAGGGCCTCGGCGGCGGGCGGCTCACCCGCGAGGCACAGGCACGCGCCCGCGTGTCCGTCCTGAGCCCCCGCGAACGCGAGGTGCTCGGCCTGGTCGGCGCCGGCCTGTCCAACCCGGAGATCGCCGCCCGGCTGCACCTCGTCGAGGGCACGGTGAAGGCGTATGTGAGCGCGGTCCTGGACCGGCTGGACGTGCGCAACCGCGTGCAGGCGGCGATCGTGGCGTACGAAGCGGGACTGGTGGAACCGTGACGCCCCGTCGGCTCAGGGCCGCGCGTGCCTCCCGTACGACGGTACGGGCGCCGGGCCCGGCCCGGTGACCCACCGCGCGGCCGGTGCCGGCGAGCCGCGCATCGCCCCGGCCAGCCGCGTCATCGGACCCGTGCCCAGCCGTACGGCGACTAGGACGACGAGTGTGCCGAGGCCCAGCCCCGCGACCACGTCGTGCGGATAGTGCACGCCGACGAAGACCCGGGAGAAGGCCATCAGCAGGGCGAGCGGGGCCGTCAGCCACAGGAGTGCGCGCCGGACCAGGGCCAGGGCGACCGCCGCGGCGCCCGCGATCGTGGCGTGGTTGGACGGGAAGGACCAGTCGCCGTGCGGCGGACACTGGGCCAGGGACGCCGCCGCCCCGGCGACCGCCCGGCACGGACGCTCCTGCGTGACAGCGGACTTGAGCACCTCACTGCACACATACGCCACAGCCGTGGCCAGAGGTGCAAGGGCCGCGATCGCGAACGCGTGGGGGGTGTCGCGGCGGGCACGCCACCAGGCGGCGGCGAACAGCGCGACGAAGACCAGCAGTCCGGCCTCCGTCCATAAACCGGCCCCGTGCTGTATCCACATCGGGGAGTCGTCGGCGAAGTCGGTGATGTCGCGGTAGAGCGCGGTGTCCTCGAAGTCCATGGTCACGGACGGTAGGTGGCGGGCCGATCCCGTCACACCCAGCGATCGTCGGGTGCCGAACCTGACGAAAGCCAGGGGTGGGGCGGCTGCTTCCGGCATGATGATCCGGAAAAGTTGTGAGCCTGAGCGGCGGGTGGGACCGGCGAAGGCGCCGATCTCTCGTAAGGTTTGCGCCGTGGGATCTCTGCGCAATCCGGTCGGGCCGCTTCCCTCCTCCATCTACTGGCGTCGGAGGGTCGTACTGGTGTCCGTGGCTGCCCTGTTGGCGCTGCTGACCACCTGGCTCGTGACCATGGGCGGCGGAGGCGGCAAGGACCGCGACAACGGCGCCAACGGCAAGAATCCCGCGCCCTCCATCACTCCCGGCCCGTCGAATTCGGGTCCGGCGATCAGCCAAGCGCCCGGCGGGCGCGACGAGTCGGGCGACGAGGGCTCGGGCGGCTCGTCGTCCGGGTCCGGGGCAGGGTCGGGCGGCGGTTCCGGTGACGGCGCGGGCGGCGGAGCCGGGGACGGTTCCGGCACGGGCTCAGGCGGCGGTTCCGGCTCCGGCGGGTCCGAGGGATCGAGCGGTTCGATCGGTTCGGGCGGCTCCGGCGGTGCCGGTGGCTACGACGGCGGTACCACGGTGGGCGGCGTCGGCGCGGGCGACGCGCTGCCGGCCGGCTCCATGCTGCCCAACTGCACCGCGAGCGTGGTCAAGTTCAGCCTGCGCAGCCAGCACAACAGCTACGACCCCGAGCAGACGCCCACGTTCCTGCTGACCGCGCGGAACGTCTCCGGCCACGACTGCAAGATCGATCTCGGGCCGAAGAACGCCGTGTTCGCGATCACCGAGGCGAGCGCCGACGACGACTACTGGTCCTCCAAGGACTGCCCCAGGGGCGCCGGCAGCCGGCTGTACCGCGTTCCCGCGGGCAGCGGCATCACCTACACCCTGAAGTGGGACCGCAAGCCGAGCGCCCCCGAGTGCGCCACGCCTCCCTCGGGCTCGGCCGGGGCGGGCACATACCTGGTGGAAGCCAAGGCTCCGGGCTACGCGAAGGTGCAGACGTCATTCGTGCTGAAGAACGATTAGCCGCTTGTCGTTCAGTCGGCCGCGTGGCCTTCATGCGTGAGGGGGGTGTTCC
>NZ_JBHUQX010000141.1:0-20705 GCF_042674225.1 Streptomyces sp. NPDC056948 | reverse complement strand
CTTGTTGCCGATGGCGGGGTTGAACGCGCCTATGAAGTTGACCGAGTTGCCGCAGATATTGGCATCGATGTCGATGGGGATCTGTACGACGTTGCCGGAAAGGAAGCCGGGGCTGCCGATGGCGATGGCTTCGGCCTCCGCGTCGGCGCTGGCCGTACCGGCACAGGCCAGAAGGGCGGCGCAGGCCAGGCCGAACGCGGCGGTCACACGTGTGCGCATGGAAGGGCTCCTGTCAGTCGGAGGGGACACGTGTGTCCACCGTCGCCCGGGGTGCGGCGAGGCGACATCGGTGGGCGTCCGAACGGGGGGGCCGGGGTATCCCCGGGCCGGGTCCGTGCTCTCCGGATGCACGCCGGGCTCCCGCGGGGAATGGTGAGAGCGGACCCGTTTTTCAGCACCGGGGCCGCACCAGCGATCCGGACCCTAGGAGCAGAGAACATGTCGACGTCACAGCCCCCCGCGTCCCGGCCGCCCGAGGACCGCGCCACCCCGGACCGCCTGCTCCACGCCCGCACCGGCACCGACGTGTCGCCGGAGGACCTTGTCCTCGCCTCGGGCAAGGACCTCACCCCGCGCAACCTCGAATGGGCCAAGCGCAAGCTGGCGGCCGAGGGGCCCGCCGCGCTCGAGAAGCTGCTGCCGTAGCCGACAGCCCCCTCGGTTCCGCTGAGGGGGCCGGCCTCCGGGCCGCGGGTGGTTACGCCCTGTCGTCGTCCCCGGGCAGGGTGCTGTCGTCCTCCACCACGTGCACGGCGGCCTCCTCCGCGCCGGCCGCTCCGCCGTCGATGCCGACGTCGGTCGCGACGGTCTCCTTCGTGGTGTCGCCGTGGGCGCCCTCGTCCGGCGCGACCAGGCGGCCGGCGCGGGCGGTGCCCGCCTCCGGGTCCACCGGTTCGCCGTCGCTGTCGGGGCTGTCGCCCACGCCGTCCCCGGCCGGTTCGGCCGACACGTCGGGGACCTCCTGGGACAGCCGCTCGTCGAGGGTCTCGCCCTCGTGCTGCTCGGCGGCGGTGGTGCCGCTCTTGGTGACGCCGAGCGGCTTCTCCGGCGGGGAGTAGCCCTCGTCGAGGGTGTCGTCGTAGGTCCGTTCGTCGACGGCGTCCTGCAGATCCAGCGGCGCGGCGTCCGCCTGCTCCTCGTTGGTCCCGGTGGGCTGGTACGCGTCGTCCGCCATCGGTTCGGGGCGCATCGGTTCCGTGCCCATCACTTCTGCCTCCCTGCCGCGCGCTGCGGCGACTCGTCGCTCTCATGTGCCCGTTCCGCGTTTCCCGATACGCGGGCTCTAACCTCGGCGGCCGCCGCCGCGTCCCACCTCACCGCGGACCCGGCCGGTGCTCGGCAGTCCGTCAGGGGCCGTCCCGTCGCGGCCGCGGTGCGACACGGACGTCCAGGTCCGAGATCCGGTGGACGGGCCAGGTGCTGGCGTAGCGGGGCGGGGTGCCGTCGGCCGGTGCGAGGTGGGCGACCGGGAGACGGTCCGCGGTGCGCAGGATGGCGCCCGCGGTGGTGTTCTCGTTGTTGCCGGAGGTCGCGCCCGAGGAGCAGCCGGTGTAGTAGCCGATCGGGATGGCCTCGTGGCCGGTGAGCAGGCAGGGCGGGCGGACGCCGAGGCGGTGCAGGGCGTCGGCGGTGCGGTCCCAGTCGCGGCGGCTCTCGGTGTTGCGGGACACGGCGCCGTCCAGGACGGCGAGCTGCGCCGCCAGGTGTCCGGCCAGCCCGAGCGCGACCAGCGTGGCGGCCACCGGCCGCCATGTCCCGCGCGGGGTTTTGACCAGGTGCCACAGGGCGTCGGCGACCGGGATCGCGAGCAGGGCGTAGGTGGGTGTGAGGAAGCGGGGCGCCGCGTAGCCGATCATGAAGAGGTACGGCAGGGCGGCCGTGGCGGCGCAGGCCAGCGGGACGAGGGTCCGTCCCAGGCGCCGGGCCCGGGCCGCGACGAGCAGTCCGAGGCCGGCCAGCACGGGCAGGACGAACCACCAGATGACGACCAGGGGGTTGGGCATCGACCCGGTGCAGGGCCGGCACAGGGCCCGGCCGCCCAGGCTGCGCAGCTGGTCGTCGACGGCGATGTGCCAGCCCAGCCCGCCCTGGATGCGCGAGGCTTCCGCCAGGCGCTCCCCCAGGCCGCCGTGGCCGACGTAGGCCTCGATCACCCACTCGACGGCGCCCGCGGCGAGGCCCGCCAGGAGGGCGAGGAGCAGGCGCCAGTGGCGGCGCGCCAGTGCGAGGACGAGGAGCGGCACGGTCACGTAGACCGCGTCGGTGGGCCGCATCCACGCCATGAGCGCGGCGCCGGCGGCGACACCCCACAGGACCGCCCGGGCGGAACGTTCCTGCCGGGCCCGCAGGCAGCAGCCCGCGCAGATCAGGGCGCCGATCGCGACCCAGTAGTTGGGCATGGCCTGCGGACCGTAGAAGAGGGTCACCCACAAGGAGGCGAAGAGGGCGCCGCCGACGACCAGGACACGGGTCGGGAACAGGCCCCGCCAGGCGCGCAGGCCCAGGTAGAGGGCGAGGCCGGACAGCACGGCGAGGTAGACGCGCAGCAGCGGGACGGACGTCGACCAGGACGCCACGGGCGCCACGAGCAGCGAGACGCCCCGGGAGCGCGGGGCGCTGAAGAAGGCCGCAGGGGTGTGGGGGGTAACCTGGCTGACGTAGACGATCTCGTCCCAGCCGAGACCCAGGACGGGCCGGACCAGGGCGAGTTGAGCCAGTGTGAAGACGGCCGCCACCGCGACGAGGGCCCGGTTCCCCCGGGCTCCGCGGGGCGCACCCGGCCCGGCCGTCTGTTCGCGTCTTCGCCTGCGAACCAGGATGGCGTTCGAGCCGTCGGTCATGTTCCGCCCCTTGTCCCTGTGTCAAAACTTGACAAACACGGACAAACTAACCCGCGTGTTAGAGGAACGCAGGACGGAATACGGCCAAGTGGTGACGCGAAGTGAGCGTCAACGGGCGTTCGGGGCGCGGTGCGGGGGCTGGCTCGGGGCCGGACGTGGTGTCAGCGGGGAAACGGTCCGGGTCACCGGGGCGTCCTCACTCACCGTCAGCTCGGTGCCGTGGTGATGGAGCGTCAAGGGCGGGCCGGAACTCAGGGTGTAGGTGGCCCGGTCGGCGGCCAGCTCCACGCGCAGGCACCGGCCGAGGAACCCCACCGTGAAGGCCAGCCGGCTGAACCTCTCGGGCAGGCGCGGCGCGAACCGCAGGGTGCCGTCGGCGCACCGCATGCCGCCGAACCCGGCGACCAGGGCCATCCAGGTACCGGCCAGCGAGGCGATGTGCAGTCCGTCGCGGGTGTTGTGCTCCAGGTCCCCCAGGTCCATCAGCGCGGCCTCGGCCGTATAGGCGTAGGCCAGGTCCAGATGGCCCGCCCGGGCGGCCATGACGGCCTGGACGCACGCCGACAGGGAGGAGTCCCGCACGGTGAGCGGCTCGTAGTAGGCGAAGTTGCGGGCGATCTGCTCCTCGGCGTCGCTGTCGAAGTCCCCCTCGAAGTAGCTGCCGCAGGTGTACATCGCCAGCACCAGGTCCGCCTGCTTGATCACCTGCTTGCGGTACAGGTCGAAGTAGGGGAAGTGGAGCATCAGCGGGTACTGGTCCGGGCCCGTGTCTGCGAAGTCCCAGCGCTGGTAGCGGGTGAAGCCCGCGTGCTGCTCGTGCACGCCGAGTTCGTCGTTGTAGGGGACGTGCATGGCCTCGGCGGCGTCCCGCCAGGCGGCGCTCTCCTCCTCGTCGGCGCCGAGCCGGGCCGCCTCCTCGGGGTGCCGTTTGCACGCGTCGGCGGCGGCCAGCAGGTTCGCCCGGGCCATGAGGTTGGTGTACGTGTTGTCGTCGGCGATCGCGCTGTACTCGTCCGGTCCGGTGACGCCGTCGATGTGGAAGGCGCCCCGGTCGTCGTGGTGGCCGAGGGAGCGCCACAGCCGGGCGGTCTCCACCAGGAGCTCCACACCGACCTCGCGTTCGAACCTCTCGTCGCCGGTGACCGCCACGTACCGCACGACGGCGTCCGCGATATCGGCGCCGACATGGAAGGCGGCCGTGCCGGCCGGCCAGTACGCGGAGCCTTCCGAACCTTCGATCGTGCGCCACGGGAACGCGGCGCCGCGCAGGCCGAGTTGGGCCGCGCGCTCCCGGGCGGCGGGCAGGGTGTCGAGGCGCCAGCGCAGCTCCTCGGCGGCGGCTCGCGGCGCGGTGTAGGTCAGCAGGGGCAGGACGAACGCCTCGGTGTCCCAGAAGGCGTGACCGTCGTAGCCCGAGCCGGTGAGCCCCTTGGCGGGGATGGCGCGCTGTTCGGCGCGGGCGCCGGCCTGGAAGACGTGGAACAGGGCGAAGCGGACGGCCTGCTGGATCTCCTCGTCGCCGTCGATCTCGACATCGGCGCGGCCCCAGAAGTCGTCGAGGCAGGACCGCTGGTCCTTCAGCAGCCCCCACCAGCCGCTGTGCGCGGCCGCCGCCAGCGCCGCCTCGACCTGGTCGCTCATCGCCGGCCGGGAGCGGGCGCCGGACCAGCCGTGCGCGACCAGCTTCTCCACGCGCAGCCGCTCCCCCGGCTCCAGCACGGAGGTGACGGTCAGCCGGGCCACGTCCACGTTGCTCTCGCTGCTCGTCGTGGTCCGCTCGGGGCCGGTGACGACGTGGTCGGCGGCCACGGCGACCCTGAGGCCGCTGCGGCGGGTGCGGTGGACCAGGCGCAGCCGGCTGCCCGAGGCGAGGTCCTCCTCGGGTTGGAGCGGTGACTTCAGCGCCTTGGCGGCGCGTGGGTCGCCGTCGGGCTCGGGCAGGCTCTCGTTGGCGACCAGCTCCGACTGGACGACGACGCGGGTACGGCTGTCGACGGGCTCCACCTCGTACGCCACGGCGGCGATCGCCCGCTGGGTGAGGGACACCAGCCGTGTGGAGCGCACTCGGACGGTCGAGCCGGCCGGGGAGGTCCACTCGCAGACCCGTTCCAGCACGCCCCGCCTGAGGTCCAGGGTCCGCTCATGGGTGACGAGCCGTCCGTAGCGCAGGTCGAACGGCTCGTCGTCGACCAGCAGGCGCAGCACCTTGCCGTTGGTGACGTTGATCGACGTCTGGCCGGATTCCGGGTAGCCGTACCCGGCCTCGGCGTAGGGCAGCGGGTGCAGTTCGTGGACGCCGTTGAGATAGGAGCCGGGCAGGCCGTGCGGCTCGCCCTCGTCGAGGTTGCCGCGCCAGCCGACGTGGCCGTTGGACAGGGCGAACACGGACTCGCTCTGCGCCAGGACGTCGAGGTTGAGTTCCGTCTCGCGCACGGTCCACGGCTCGACGGCGTACGCCCGCTGCTCGATCACTCCCGGCCTCCCAGCTCGTCGAGGTCCTGCACCACCACGTCGGCGCCATGTGCGTACAGCGCGTCGGTCTGTCCGACGCGGTCGACGCCGACGACGTACCCGAACCGGCCCGCGCGGCCCGCGTCCATGCCGGCCAGGGCGTCCTCGAAGACGGCGGCCGCGGCCGGTTCGACGCCCAGGTCCTCGGCGGCGGCCAGGAACGTGTCGGGGCGCGGCTTGCCGGGCAGCTTGCGCTCGGCGGCGACCACACCGTCGATCCGTACGTCGAAGAAGTGCTCGGCACCGATCGCGCGCAGCACGTCCCGGCAGTTGGCGCTGGACGAGACGACGGCCGTGCTCAGGCCGTGGGCGCGGACGGCCTCCAGATAGCGCAGGGTGCCGTCGTAGGCCTCGACGCCGTCGGTGCGGATCTTCGCCAGCACCAGTTCGTTCTTGCGGTTGCCGAGCCCGTGCACGGTCTGCGCGCCCGGTGGGTCGTCAGGGTTCCCGTCGGGCAGGTCGATGCCCCGGGAGGCGAGGAACGTACGCACGCCGTCGGCGCGTGGCCGGCCGTCGACGTACTCGTCGTAGTCGGACGCCGCGTCGAACGGCCGGAAGTCCTCGCCGTCGCGCTCGCGCAGGAAGGCGTCGAACATCTCCTTCCAGGCGGCCGCATGTACGACGGCCGTCTTGGTGACGACGCCGTCGAGATCGAAGAGACAGGCGTGGATGGCTTCGGGAAGACCGAGCTGCGTCATACAGGACCGGTTCCCCGCACGGAGAGGTCCAGTGAGTGGCGCACGCCACACACGCGCCCCGGACGGCCCGGACACCGGGTGACACACTCTGCGGTGTGCCGCTCACCTTCGACGACCTCGTCCATCGCGCCCGCGCCCTCCCCCGGGACGGCCGGCGCGCGATCCTCGGCATCGCCGGCAGCCCCGGCGCGGGCAAGTCGACGCTCGCCGAGCACCTGGTGCGGGACCTGAACGGATCCGGCGAACCCTGGGTCGCGCACGTCCCCATGGACGGCTTCCACCTCGCCGACACCGAACTGGTACGGCTCGGCCGCAGGGACCGCAAGGGCGCGCCCGACACGTTCGACGCGGCCGGGTACGCGGCCCTGCTGGAGCGGCTGCGCGAGGAGAGGCACGACGACGTCGTGTACGCGCCCGGCTTCGAACGCGTCCTGGAACAGCCGCTCGCGGGGGCGATCCCGGTGCCGCCGTCGGCCCGGCTCGTCGTCACCGAGGGCAATTACCTGCTCCTGGACACCGACGCCTGGGCCCGGGTGCGCCACCGGCTCGACGAGGTGTGGTTCTGCGAACTCCCCGAGCGGGAGCGCGTCCGCCGACTGGTCGCCCGGCACGAGCGGTTCGGCAAGTCCCACGAGGAGGCGGTCGCGTGGGTGTCGCGCTCGGACCGGCCCAACGCCGAGCTGGTCGCCACGACCCGGGGACGGGCCGACCTGGTGGTGCCGGAGTCGGCGCTGCCGCGCGTGGAGGCATGACCATGGGCCTGGACATCACGGTGCTGGCGGTCGACTGGGAGCGGCTCGAACAGACGCCGTTCGAGGAGCGGTACGCGCTGCTCGAGGATGCCGCGCTGCCCGAGGACGAGCTCGACCCGTACGCGGAGCCGCAGCGGGGCTGGGTGTGGCCCGCCGCGCCGAATGTCCCCTGGTGCGGCCGGTACGAATTCCACAGCACCCCCGGCTCCTACAAGCCCCACTTCTGGGCGGGGCAGGCGTGGGAGGACGTACGGGAGCATGCCGGCCCGGAGCCGCGTGAGCACCTGGACGCGTTCCTGCGGGACCTGATCTGGGACACCGACATCGAGGACGCCTCGGTCTCCGGCCTGTTCCCCGCGGACACCGACCCCTGGAACCGCCGGACGCTGCTCGTCTGCCCGCCCGCGACCGTGTCCGCGCTGGCCGGGCACTGGGCACGAGCCGAGCCCCTGCTGGAGGGCCTGCGCGAGCCGTACGGCACGCATGCCGCGTGCCCCGGGCGGTGGATCGAGGACTTCGACGAGTTCTCGGTGCTGCTGCGCGAGTGGGGCGTGGTCGTGACCGAGACCGAACGACGCGGGTGGGGACTGGTCGGCCTGCCCCTGTGACGCCCGGGGCGCCTCACGCAGGAGTCACACGCCAGGTGCGGACCTGCGGGCGCGCAGTGCGACGGTCAGGGTGTGCGGGCCGAGTCCACCGATGTAGACGCGGTTCCCGGTCGTCGCGTCGGTGCCGCCCACCACGGTGTAGTCCTGCCCCGGGTCGTACCGCAGTACGTCGCTCCGGTCCGGCCCGGCCAGCGGGTCGCCCGCCTCGACGTCGGCCTCGATCCGGATCTCGTCGTCACCGACCCGGTAGGTCATCGGCCCGGTCGTCAGGCACCAGCGCCCGTCGCCGACCGGTGCGGCGCCCTCCGGCACTCCACCCGGCCGGAAGGTCAGTTCGAGGGACCAGGGCACCCGCGGTCCGGTGATGTCGACCCGCAGGTCGGCACCGTCGTCCCTCAGGTCCACCTCGACGCGGGTCGTGTGTGAGACCTCGTCCCGGGGCCGCTCCGGGAAGGCCATCGAGGCCGAGAAGCGTCCGTCGTCCACCAGCCGGTAGACGCCGTCGTCCCGCCTCTCGTCCTGCGGCAGCGGCTGATAGTAGGACGCCGTGAGGGTTTCGGTGAGCCGGTACCGGTGGTCGGCGGACTGTTCCATGCCGGCGGCGCGGAACGGGCCCAGGTCGAAGAATCCCCGCGAGAGGCGGACCGCGTCGAGGACCGCGTCGCCGGCGAACAGCCGCAGGAAGGTGGGATTGCAGGCGAGGCCCGAGCGGATGCGCCGGTGCTCGGGCACGTCGGAGCCGCCGTACACCACCGTGTGCGCGGTGGCCGAGGCGCGTGCGGCGAGGCGCGCGGTGGTGAGGTACCGAGCACGCGGAAGTGTCTCCGCGGCCGGTGTCGGCAGGACGCGGCACAGGTCCGGGGTGAGGAGGGTCTCGGCGAGCAGGTCGGGGTCGTCGATGCCGCCGGCGGCCGCCAGCCGCGCCGCCCGGCTGAAGTCGCCCCGGCCGGTGCGGATCGCGAGCAGCCGGTAGTGCGGCAGGTAGGGCGCCAGCGGGAACGGGTGGTTCTGGTCCTGCCGTCGCGAGTGGACGGTCTCCACCGTGCCGTCCGGCCTGATGAGGTCCAGGGTGGTGGCGAGATTGCGTTCGACGGCGTCCAGCAGGTCGGCGCGGCCGAGGACGCCGGCCAGCAGCAGCAGCGAAGGGTTGGACACGTGAGCCGCGTAGTTGGCACTCCGTTCCGAGTACAGGCCCTCCGCGTCGATGTCGACGCCTTCGGACAGCCACTCCTCGATGCGGTCGAGCAGCCGGTCGTCCGGGAACGAACGGTGCAGCCGGGCCAGCGCCGCGCACAGCTCCCAGCGGTGGTTCGGGGTGTGCACCCCACCGGTCAGGAGACTGCCGGAGGCGTCGCCGGCGATCTCGGCGAGCGCGGCCGTGACCTCGTGCAGTTCCGGCCCCGCGCCGGCCGCGAGGACGTGCGCGTCGCACACGTCGTTGACGGTGAATCCGGAGTCCGGCGGTGACTGCACGTTGTCGCCGCCGGCGAAGAGGCCGGTCGATGTCTGCGCGGCCCGTAGGGCGCGGAGGTGGGTCATCGCGGCGGCGACGGCCGGCTTGCTGCCGTGCAGTGCCGAGTCCGGGGACCGGTACGCCGCGATCAGGGTCTTCACCCGGTGTGCCAGAGCGCGGTGGGGAACACCGGTGGGTTCCTCGTGGGGGTCGGCCGCCAGCGGGGCGGCCGGCCGGTCGGCGGCGCGGGCCGCCGCACGGACGAATTCGTGGTCGAGAGGGGTGGGCACGGTCAGTCCTTCAGTCCGGCGTTGATGTCGGCACCCATGACGTAGCGCTGGAAGACCAGGAAGATGGCGATCAGCGGGATCATCGAGATGACCGATGCGCCGAGCAGTACCGACCAGTTGATGTTCTGCGCGCCGACGATGCTCTGGATCCCGATCTGCACGGTGAACTTGTTGGGGTCGTTGAGCATCAGCAGCGGCCAGATGTAGTCGTTCCACCGCCACTGGAAGGACAGGATGGCGAGGGTCAGCATGATGGGCCGGGAGAGCGGCACCATGATCCGCAGGAAGATCGACAGTTCGCGGGCGCCGTCGATGCGTGCGGCTTCCACGAGTTCGTCGGGGACCGTCAGGAAGAACTGGCGGAACATGAAGCATCCGGTCGCTGTGAGCACGGCCGGGAGGATGATGCCGGCGAACGAGTTGTAGAGGCCGAGGTCGCGGACCACCAGGAACTCCGGGGCCAGCATGACCTCGGACGGCAGCATCGTGGTGGCCAGGATGCAGAGGAAGAAGACCTTCAGCCACTTGTTGTCGTACTTGGCCAGCGCGTAACCGGTGCAGCAGCTGACTCCCACCGTGAGGATCGTCGTGATCACGCACACGATGGCCGTGTTGATGAAGTACTGGGAGAAGTTGGCGCTGTCCCACGCTGCCTTGAAACCCGACAGGGTGGGGTTGTGCGGAACCAGCGTCAGCGGATAGGAGAACAGGTCGCTGGCCGGCTTGAAGGAGCTGAGGACGAACCACAGCACCGGCAACCCGTACAGGCAGGCCAGGATCCACAGCAGTGTCGTCGCGGAGACCGCCTGCCGGAGCCCACCGGTGGCCGCCCTGCGGGGCCGCTTTTTGGAGAGGGCCCGTCCGGGACCGGCGTCGGCCGGGCGCGGGATGTCTGTGGTTGTCATCGGTTCTCCACCCGCCGGTTGACGATCAGCTGGATGATCGCGACGGCCATCAGGATGAGCATGAGCACGAATGACGCGGCGCTCGCGTAGCCGATCTGGCCCCGTTTGAAGCCGGTCTCATAGATGTACTGGACAAGCAGGTTGTTCGACGTTCCGGGTCCGCCGTTGTTGAGGGCGACGAACACCGGGTATTCCTTCATCGCGTTGATCGTGTTGAGCAGGATGACGATGAACGAGGTGGGCGCGATGCTCGGCAGCGTGATGTGGAAGAACTGGCGCCAAGGGCCGGCACCGTCGAGCGAGGCGGCCTCGTAGTACGACACCGGTACGTTCTTGATCGCCGCGATGAACAGCAGCATCGAGAAGCCCGTCCAGGCCCAGGACGCCGCCATCACCACCACGAGCAGCGACAGGTCCGCGTTCGACTGCCAGGGAACGGCGTGCCCGCCGAGCTCGTGGATGAGGTAGTTGACCAGTCCGAAGTTCTCACCGAACAGCCACCGCCACAGGACGCCCACGACGATGGGCGACAGCAGCCACGGGATGAAGAAGACGACGCGGGCGACCGACGCGCCCTTGGCGTGCTTGCTCACCACCACATTGGCGATGAGCAGCGAGAACACAAAGTTCAGCGGGACGAAGAGCACGGTGTACAGCAGCGTCCGGGTCAGCGCGTCGTAGAAGGTGGAGTCCCCGAACAGGTTCTGGTAGTTGTCCAGTCCGACGAACTGGAACACCCCGACGCCCGTGTAGTTCGTGAAGGAGTAGACGAGCCCGATCACCGCAGGCCAGACGAAGAACAGCGCGAAGAGCACGACATTGGCCGCGATGAGGACGAGCGGCGCAAGGGTGTACTTACTGCGTCTCCTGGGCGGGCTCGCGGACACGTCCGGGGCGCGTTTGGTCATCTTCCTGACTCCGTGCTGGTGGAAATGGGTTCCGGTGGGCTCAGGGCTGTGAGCCCGGCATCACGTGAGGCCCGAGGCCGGGCGGCGGTGTCTCGACCCCGCCGCCCGGGCCTGCCGGCCTGCGCTCAGCCGCCGACCTGCTGGTTGTAGACGTCCACGATGTTCTGCAGGGCCTTGTCGGACGACTGCTGGCCGTTGATCGCCTTGCCGAGCTCCGTCTTGGTCGGGTCCTCGGGGAGGCTCTTGCCCTTCAGCACCCACTTCGTCTGCGCGGTGTTGAAGTAGCCGGAGATCGGGGCGTAGAGCGGGATCGACTCGTTGTACAGCTTGAACGCCGCCTGCGCCGCCTCGGACTTGAAGGGGTACTTCGGGTTCAGACCGCTCTCGACCGGCAGGAACCCGGACGTCTCGCACAGCTCCTGGTAGTGGGCCGGCTCGTACAGCCAGGACAGGAACTTCTTCGCGGCGTCGGCCGCGGCGGCGTTGTTGTTGAAGCCCACCGTCATGCCGCCGCTGTTGACGTCGCTGGCCTGCACGGGCTGGGCGGGAGTCGGGACGCTCGCCCAGTCGAACTTCTTGATGCTCTCCGCGAAGGCGGGCACCTGCCACACGCCGGACCAGTAGGCGACCACGTCACCGCTCTGGAACATGGCCGACGGGTCGGCGCCGCTGGTCCACACCGACTTCGGCATGGTCTTGTCGTCGTTCCATCCGACGAAGGTGTTCACGGCCTTCTTGGTCGCCGCGTCCACCGAGAACTTGCCGGAGGAGTCCGCGTGGACGTACTTCCCGCCCTTCTCGTACACCATGGCGCGGAGCCGGGAGGGCGACTGGTCGAACGTGAGGGAGTACTTGGCGCCGGTCTTCTCGCGGACCTTGTCCGCCGCCTTGATGAAGTCGGTCCAGGTCCAGGTCTTCTGGGGCGAGGTCGGGAAGGAGACACCGGCCTTCTTGAACAGCGTCTTGTTGATGAACATGCCGGACGCGGTGACGTCCGAGGGGATGGACAGCACCTTCCCGGAGGAGTCCTTCGCGAGGAAGTTGGGGTTGATCTTGTTGCTCTTCTTGTTGGCGATGGAGCCGAGGTCGATCAGCTTGTTCGCCCAGATCGGGTCCAGCGCCGGCACGGCCGCCACGTCGGGCAGGGAGTTCGCCTGCGCGGCGTTGTGCAGCTTCGTCGGGTAGCCGTCGTAGGGGATGTTGACGAGGTTGACCTTGACGCCGGTTTCCTTCTTGTACTGCGCCACCATCTTCTTCCAGCCCGCGTCCTGCCCCGGAACCGTGGAGATCCAGAACGTCAGCGACTTGGAGGTCCCGCCCGAGTCGGACCCCGACCCGCAGGCGGAGAGCAGAAGGGCACCTGCCGTGGCCACGGCAGCGAGGGGAACAACGCGGCGTATGCCACCGCGGCCGAGTCGGCGCGAGCGCCGCACACCCAGACTGGTCATCTTCAATCCCTTTTCGTCGTAGCGGAAGAAGCACGGCGCCAGCCGAGGCGGCACGGGTGCATTTTGCAGGAAATTTCGCTTTCCGGGGGCACGGCCTCGCCCGGCCGTATCGCCCTGACGGGTGGGGTCCCCGGCCATGACGGCCGACGTCGCACAAGCACGCCCTCGTGCGGCTGCCGTACTTCACGTACGGGCGGGAGGCTCACCCGGAGTCGGCGTCCCGGCCGACTCAGAAAGCGCTTGTCCGGACATTGGCAGACCGATGGCGCAGCCGTCAATGCTTCGCCAGCACCGCTCCGGTCACGGTTTGAATTCCATGCGCGACCGCGAGCCTGCTGGCGCCCGCGACCGTGCCGGTGTCCCCCACCACGCTGCTGACCACCTCGGTGGGCCAGCTCAGCCGGGCCAGCTCGGCCCGCACTCCGGGCAGGAGCTGGGGATCCGCGCCGGTGCCGCCGCCCAGCACGATCAGTCCGGGGTCCATGACGGCGGCGACGGCGGCGGCGAGCCTACCCACGTCGGCGGCGTGCGAGTCGAGGACGGCACGGGCCGTGGCGTGCCCCTGCCCGGCGAGGGCGAGGAGCCGCTCGGCGGTGCGCGGGCGGGGTCCGTCGGTGTCCTGCCAGGTCTCGGCGGCACGGCGGAGCAGGGTGCGCGAGCCCATGCGCTGCTCCAGGCCCTCGTGGCGGGGGGCGCGCAGGTCGTCCCAGGGGTAGGGCAGTCTGGCCACCTCACCCGCGGCGCCGTTCGCGCCGCGCAGCACCCGGCCGCCGATGACGACGGCGAGGCCGATACCGACGCCGATGCGCAGGTAGCCGAAGGTGTCGCGGCCGACGGCGGCGCCCTCGTGCAGTTCGGCGAGGGCGGCGCAGTTGACGTTGTTCTCCAGGTGGACGGGGACGCCCTCGGGCAGCGCGACGGTCATGGCGTCGAAGACGGGGCCGGCCTTGGCGGTCGCGGGACGTTCCCCGGCGCCCTCCCCGTCCCGGGTGGTGACATCGCCGACGGCGACGACGACGGCCCTCAGCGGCGCGCCGACAGGCAGCGCCTCGAGGACCTTGCGGACGGTGTCGGCGGCCTCCGGGCGGGACCCGGTGCCCTCGGCGAGCAGCGTGCCGTCCAGGGCGCACCCGCGCACCCGCGTCTTGGCAGGTCCGAGGTCGACCGCGAGCACGGCACCGGCGGCCGGGCCGAGACGGTAGACGGCGGCGCTGCGGCCGGTGCCTCCGGAGGCCCGCCCCGAGTGGGCGGCGAGCTCCACGGCCTCGAGTTCGGCGACGGCGGTGGAGACGGTCGGCTTGGAAAGGCCCGCACCGGCCGCCAGCTGGGGGCGGGTGGCCGTGCCCGCCCCGGCCAGTACGTCGAACACCACACGGGCACTCTCACTCAGGTGCATGGTCTCCCCAGGTCGTGCGGCGGCCGAGCAGGACGGCCGCGAGGGTCGCGCGGCATCGGGAATTCCGTGCCTCTTGACGCGCACCCTACTTCGTTAGTTAACTTCCTAACGAACTTCACGGTACTCGCCTGCCGTGCTCCGCAGAAGCCCGTCCCGGGGCTTCCCTACCTCTTCAACTGCCGTGGTACGACGGGTGGTTCGCCTGCCGTCGCCGTGCCACGCAACGACGAAAGAGGACCCGTGCAGGACTCCACGCCTTACGCGGTCGGTATCGATGTGGGCGGCACCAAGACCCATCTGCGCGCCTTCGCGGACGGCGAGGACGTCGTCGATCATGTCCGCGGCAGTACGGGCTGGCGCCCGCACGACACCGGGGCCGCCGCCGACTGGCTGGCCGGCCTGATCGCCGACGCCCTGCCTTCGCCCCTACGACCGTCCGCTCTCGCCGTGGGCGGTCACGCCTGCGAGACCCCACGCCAGTGCGCGGGCATCCGGGCCGCTCTTCAGGAGCGGCTGGGGGTGCCCGCGCTCGTCGTGGGCGATGCCGAGCTGCTCGTCCCCGCCGCGGGGCTGGACAAGGGCGTCGGTCTGGTCGCCGGTACCGGTTCGGTCGCGGTGGGGCGGTTGCCCGACGGCGGTCCGGTCCAGGTCGGCGGCTGGGGTGCCGTGCTCGGCGACGAGGGCGGCGCGGCCGGACTCGTCCGCGAGGCCGCGCGGGCGGTCTGGGCGGCGCACGACCGGGGCGAGGAGCCCGACGCGCTGGCCGCCGGGCTGGTCACCGCGTTCGAGGTGGCCGAGGTGCCCGCGCTCGGCGCGGCGCTGGAGGCGGCCACGGATGTCTCCGCAGAGTGGGGCCGGCACTCCCCCGTGGTGTTCACCGCCGCCGAGGCGGGCTCGCCGCTCGCCCGGGCCGTGATCGCCGAGGGCGGCCGGGAGCTCGCCGCGCTCGTCGTCCGGCTCGCCCATCGCGGGGTCCCGGTGGACGACGTGGTGGTGGCGGGCGGCACGGTGCTCGCGCAGCCCGCGCTCTACGAAGCGTTCACCTCCGCGCTCGCCGAAGTCCTGCCCGGAGCCCGGCCGCAACCCCTGCGCGTGCCGCCGGTCGAGGGCGCCGTGGCGCTGGCCCGTTCGCTCCTGTGAGCCGGGCGGCCGCCGTTCACGTTCCGGACACCGGCCCGTGGCCGTTCCCTCTCCGAAGGGTCACAGCACGGCCGTAGATCTTCGCTCGTACGCAACAAGTGCCACAGAAGTCGCCAGAGGCACCCCGAGTCGCACACGCCGCACCATCTCCCGGCCGTACGGCCGAAGCACCCGTCGCAGAACTCAAGAGAGGCGCACGCCATGCCGTCATCAGCCGGGCACCGCAGCACCGCAACCGTCGACCGACGGGGCTTCCTCAAGACCTCCCTCGGGGCCTCGGCGGGCCTGCTCGCCGCACCGGCGTTCGCCACCTGGCTCACCGCCGCCGACGCGAAGGCCGCCACGGGCCCCGCCGCGTTCGTCGACGACTACAAGTCGAACGTCACGACGAACCTGACCCCCGAGACCAACGCGGTCGTCCGGATCCTGGGCGGCATGTCGAAGGTGTGGAAGACCGGCGGCGCCTGGGACACCGGCCGGGTCCTGGACCGCGAGGTGCTGCGCGCCAACATGCGCTACTGCGCCCGGATCACGACGGCCCGCACCGAGGCCCAGGCGAAGGAGGCCTTCCTCTACGACCGCCAGCACCAGAGCTACGCCATGATCGCCGGGCTGGGCCCGCTCGCCGAGCTGTACAAGGCGGGTGCCAAGGCCGTCACGTCGATCACCGGCGCCCCGGACGGCACGCCCGCCGGCAAGATCAACGACGCCGTGCCCGCCGACGCCCCGGCCGGATCCGCGCTCGGCGCCGGCTCCTACGACTCGGAGCTCGGCAAGGTGGCCAAGCTGGTCGACACGGTGCGCGGGCCGTTCGCCTCGGGCAACCCGGGCAAGTTCGCCTTCCAGTACCCGCGTCCGTGGCGGATGAACGAGGACAGCGAGGTCGTCGACACCGGGAAGAAGGACGCCCTCGGCTACCCGGTGTACGACTCGGAGGTGGTCGTCGCCACGCAGCTTCTGCGTCAGCGCTCCGAGGACCCCAAGGAGGACGGCGGTTTCCCGAGCGGCCACACCAACGCCTTCCACCTGGCCGGACTGGCCTACGCGTACGCGGTGCCCGAGCGGTTCCAGGAGCTCGTGACGCGGGCGTTCGAGCTGAGCCACACCCGGATCATGTCGGGCATGCACTCCACCGTCGACGTCCTCGGCGGCCGGATCATGGCCACCGCCCTGACCGCCGCGACGCTGGCCGACCCGGCGAACGCGGAGCTCAAGGCGGCGGCACGCGCCCAGGCCCTCGCCTACTTCACGCGGCGGACCGGCACCACCGCGGACACGCTGTACACCCACGCGCACGCGGACGCCGGTGACGCGTACGCCGACCGCGAGGCCAACGCCCGTGCGATCGAGCCCCGGTTGACGTACGTCCTGCCCCGCCGCGGCCGCAAGGACCCACTCACCGTGCCGAAGGGCGCGGAGGTCCTGCTGGAGACGCGGCTGCCCTACCTGGCCGCGGCCCAGCGGCGCGAGGTGCTCCGGACGACCGCGCTGCCCTCCGGGTACGTCCTGCTGGACGGCTTCGAGCAGTGGGGCCGGCTGAATCTGTTCGCCGCCGCGGACGGGTACGCCGCCTTCGACAGCGACGTCACCGTGACGCTGGACGCGGCGGCCGGCGGTTTCCACGCGGCCGACACCTGGCGCAACGACATCGAGGGCGACGGCGGGCTGGCCAAGCGCGGCACCGGCACGCTCACCCTCACGGGCCACAACCGCTACCACGGCGGGACCGTCGTCGAGGACGGCGTGCTGGTCGCCGCGTCGCCCAACGCCCTGGGGCAGGGCGACGTCCGTGTCACGGGCGGCACGCTCCGCGCGGACAAGGTCCTGCGGGTGCGCGGCTCCTACGTCCAGGAGGGCGAGTCGACGCTGGAGCTGCCGCTCCGCAAGAACCACGGCCCGGCGCTCACGGTGAGCCGGCGGGTCCTGCTGGGCCGGGGCAGTGTGCTGTCGCTGCGGCTCGACACCGCGCGCCCGCCGGTCGCGGGGACGACCGTCCCGGTCCTGTCCGCTCCGGCGCTGCGCGGCGGGTTCGACCGTGTCGAGCTGGATTCCGACACACTGCGGGCCGTACCCGTGCACACGTCGGAGGGGCTGTCGGTACGACTCGTGCGGCGGTAACGCCGTGCGCGGCGGGGGCTGATGCAGAGTGGGTCCATGAGGGACCTCTGGATCGCTCCCGCCGTTCCCCGGCCGGTGCCGCTCCCTCCCCCGGCACCGGCCGGTGCCGCGCGACGGCCCGGCCGCCGGTGGTGGCTGCCGCTCCTGGTGGTCGCGCTGCTCTCGCAGATGGCCTTCGCGATGGTCACGACCGCCGTGCGGCAGACCCCGACCATCGACGAACCGGTGTACGTGGGCGCGGCCGCCGAGTACACGCACGAGCACCGGCTGCGCCACAACCCCGAGCATCCGCCGCTCGGCAAGCTGCTCATCGGCGCCGGGGTGACCCTCGCCGATCGGCACCTCGACCCCTCCTTCACCGGAGACCAGGGCAGGCTGGGACGGCACCTGCTCTACGAGTCGGGCAACGACCCGTGGCGGCTGATGCTGTGGGCCCGCCTCCCCGTGATCGCGCTGACGCTCCTGTTCGGTCTGGTCGTGTTCGCCTTCGCCCGTGAACTGGCCGGGGCGGCGGGGGCGTTGACCGCACTCGCGCTGTACTGCTTCTCCCCCGACGTCATCGCCCACGGCTCACTCGCCACGCTCGACGTGCCGGCCGCGGGGTTCGTGCTGACCTCGGCGTGGCTGCTGTGGCGGGCCCGCCACGGACCCCGGCTGTACGTACCGCTCGCTGGGGTGGCGCTGGGGGCGGCCCTGGCGACGAAGATAAGCGCGCTTCCTGCCGTGCCGGTACTCATGGCGCTGGGCGCTGTATCGGTGTGGCACGCGTCGACGGGCGGCCGGGGCCGGCTTCTGATGCGGGCGGCGGCGGGCGCGGCTGTGGTGGCACTGGCCGCGGTCGCGGTCGTGTGGGCCACCTATCTGGTGGTCGATCCGCGGCTGCGGTGGGCTCCCGAACAGCATGTGCCGCATGTGCGGGGGTTGCGGGGACTGCTGGTCGAGCTGCTGCCGTTCCCTGAGGCGTACCGGGACGGGATGCGGGTCCAGTTCGGCCTGGAGAACCGGCCGTGGCAGGGCTTTCTGTTCGGCCGGCTGTACTCGGGCTCGCTCTGGTACTACCTGCCGGCCGCGCTGCTGGTGAAGACGCCGCTGGGGATGCTCGGCCTGTGGGTCTGCGGTGCGGTGGTGGTGATCGCGGTGCGGCGGTTGCGGCCGGCGGCACCGTATGTGCTGGCCGCTCCGGTGCTGCTGCTGCTGGTGGCCATGCAGGGGGCGCGGGACTTCGGCACGCGGTACGCCGTCTTCCTGCCGCTGTTCCTCGCGGTGGGGGCGGGGTGCGTTCTCGTGGTGCGACGGCCGTGGGTGTCCCGCTTGGCAGGGGCGCTGGTGGTGTTCGTCGCCGTCAGTTCGCTGCGTACGTACCCCTATTACCTGCCGTACTCCAACGAGGCGTTCGGAGGACCGGGCCGGACCCGGGAGCGGTTGCACGACTCCAACGTGGACTGGGGGCAGGACCTCGGGCGGCTCGCCGAGCGGTTGCGGGAGCGGTATCCGGATGAGCGGGTGTGGCTGGTGTACAAGGGCAGCGGGGTGCCGGCTGCGTATGGCATCGAGGCCGGGGATCCGCGCGGGGTACACGACGGTGACGTGCGGGGCCTGTTGGTGGTGTCGGACTCGGCTGCCGCTAAGGCGACGGGGCGGCTGGCCGGGTTGATCCGCAGCAGCCGCCCCGTTGACGACGTCGGGCA
Source organism: Streptomyces sp. NPDC056948 (assembly GCF_042674225.1). Taxonomy (NCBI): domain Bacteria; kingdom Bacillati; phylum Actinomycetota; class Actinomycetes; order Kitasatosporales; family Streptomycetaceae; genus Streptomyces; species Streptomyces sp. NPDC056948. Next base: position 1,950 of record NZ_JBHUQX010000141.1, on the reverse strand, counting down.
CTCGATCACGATCTATCGCCGTTGAGCGCTTCTCAATGGGTCGCGTGGAAGAAGCCGTCCACGCTCACGTGCTCCATGACTCGACTCGCCACGTGGTAGCGGCCGTTGGGGACCTCGGGGCACCTGGCGACATGGACCGCGAGTGGGCCCGCGAACTCGTAGCCCTTGCGTTCCGCGTGGCGGGCCAGGGCGTCGGTGAGGGCCTGGCACACATGGGTGCTGTGGCCGGCCAGGCGGTCGTGTATGTCGTCGACGAGTTCCACGTCGTAGGCGTTGGGGACCATGACACGGCCCTCCCGGCACACCACGGTGTTGTCGTCGCACTCGCGTCGCAGGGCGTCGACCACCTCGACCGGGTCCTTGTCGCGGACCCGGGCCCACAGGGCGTCAAATCGGTTTTCCAGGGTTTCTTCCAGCGCACTCAGCGCGCCCATACGGTGTCACCTGCCGGAACGTCGTCGGTTCGGTCGGGGCGGAGGGGGAGGTGGTGCGGGCTACCGCTCGTCGAAGTCGTCGGGCCGCACCTCGGCCTCCTCCAGTGCCTCGCGGAGCGTGCGGCCGGTGGCGCCCGGCGGTCGGGACCGGGGATCGTCCTGGTGCTCCAGGATCTCGTCCGTGGTCTGCGTCTTCGGCCGGTTCTCCTCGGGGACGGTCATGACGGTGGCTCCTCTCGGGATCATCTGTGGCGGCGGGTTCCCGCCCGGCGTCCGGGTATCCCCGCGCCGGGCACCTCATGTGCTGTCCGAGGAAGCCCTGGTCACCTCGGTGCGTGAGCTATGTTGAACGTTCGTGGGAGACGAAGGAGGCGCACCGGTGCCATCGCCGCAGCAGGCACGCGCACAGGCATCCGCGATCACCTCGGGGAAGGCCGCACCCGAAGCGGAGGTCTCCCCGTCCTCCCAGCTACGCACGCTCTTCGACCGTCCCCGGCTGTCCCCGGGCCAGCGGCGCATCGCCCAGTATCTGATCGAGCACATCACCGAGGCGGCGTTCCTGTCGATCACGGATCTCGCCGACCGGGTCGGCGTGAGCCAGCCCTCGGTGACGCGGTTCGCCTCGGCGGTCGGCTTCAGCGGGTACCCGGCGCTGCGGGAGAAGCTCCAGTCGATCGCGCTCGGCACCCTCGCGGGCGGCCCGGCCGAGGAGATCCGGGGCAACGAGCTGCAGGCGGCGGTCGACGCCGAGATCGAGAACCTGGAGAACCTGCGGCGGGACCTCGCCGATCCGAACCTGGTGATCGACATCGGCCGCAAGCTGTCGTCGTCGACCCCGCTGACCGTCCTCGGCCTGCGCATCTCCGTCTCGCTCGCCGAGTACTTCGCCTACGCCGCCCGCCGGATCCACCCGGACGTCAGGCTCGTGACCCGGGGCGGCAGTGTCGCCTACGACGCGCTGCTGCAGTCGCGTGAGGCGGGCGGCACCTGGGTGCTGGCGTTCTCCATGCCCCGGCACGCGCAGGAGACCCTGACGGCCGTGCGCGTCGCGCGGGGCGCCGGGCTCAAGGTCGCCCTGATCACCGATCTGGCGCTCGGGCCGCTCGCGGACGAGGCCGATGTCGCCTTCGCCACCGGCACCGGATCGCGCCTGGTCTTCGACTCCTACGCGGCGCCGGGCGTGATGTGCTCGGCGCTGCTGCAGGCCATGACGGACGCCGATCCTGAGCGGACGCAGGCCCGGCTGGAGGAGTACGAACAGGTCGCCGACCAGCACCATTTCTTCCTCAGGGACTGAGGCGCGGCCGGCTGGGCCGGACACCGGAGCAGACAAAGGGATCATCCACAACAAAGCGCGCATGAATGTTTTCATGCTCCTTGCAAACCGGATGGCATATATAAATACTGCTCACGGATCGCGACCCGGCCCTTCCGGATCCGTTCCGCACCCGAGGAGGCCGAGGCCTACCCACTCCGGCGTCCCGGGTGTCCGTGGCGGCCCCGGCCATCCCCTAGG
>NZ_JBHUQX010000140.1:0-21092 GCF_042674225.1 Streptomyces sp. NPDC056948 | reverse complement strand
TCGTCGTGGTGCGGACGGAGGCGGGTCGGCAAGTCCAGTCTCGTCGAGGAGTTCCTCCGGCGTACCGAGACGCCGTACCTGACAGAGCTGCTCGACGCCGTCGCCAGATCCACCCTCCCGGAGCGGGCGCTCTTCTCGGAGGAAACCCCCGGAGCATGGGACCGCCTGCTCTGCCGCAAGCCCGTACTTCTCCTCCTGGTCGGATCCGACCTGTCGATGATGGAGGCGCTGAACAACTACGACCGCCCCTTCCATCAGCGGGGCCGGGAGATGGTGGTGGGGCCGCTGAACCCGGCCGACATCGGTGAGATGCTCAGGCTCTCGCCGGCGGCGGCCTTCGATGCCGCCCTGGTCACGGGTGGTCTGCCGCTGATCTGCGCGGAGTGGCGGCCCGGAGCGGATGTATCCGCACATGGCGGAGATCGAGCGGCTGCGGGGGGACCTCACGCTGAGCCGGATCAAGGAGCAGTGGACGAGCTGGCGGGGCCGCGCGATCGAGCCTCTCGTCCGGGAGTCCCTGGCCCGTCTCCTGCCTGACGGACTCCTGCCCGCCGCCCCGGCGATCAGCGGGTACTGGACCCGCAGCAACGACGTCGAGATCGACTTGGCCGCGTTCGACAGCCATGACCTGGCCGCACTCCAGAAGCACCGGGCGGCGATCACCGACGGCCCGGTCCCCCTCGTGGCGGTCTCCCGCAACGGGATCGGCTGTTCCGGGCTCCATGCGGCGTACGGACCCGAAGAACTGCTCAGCGCCTGGCGCAGGGCGTGAGCAGGGGCTGAGCAGCCGCACCCCGGGATCAGGGCGTCGTGCTCGGGATCACGCAGTTCTTCGGCTGGGGCTTGCCCGCCGGCCAGCCCAGGCCGACGAACTTCAGGGTGCCCTCGCCTTTTCGGCCCGGGTCGAGTTCGACGATGGCGGCCGGTTTGTCGTAGGCGTTGCCGCCTGTGGTGAGGCAGATCAGGCCGCTGGTGGCCTGGACCCGGTGGCGGGACTGGAGGAGGGACCACTGGCGGCCTACGTCCTCGCGGGTGGGGGCGGTGGTCTCGGGGGCGCCTCGTTGGGCCTGGTGGAGGGCCTTGCCGATGGTGATGAGGCCGTCGTAGACGAGCATCGTGCGGGAGTCGTCCAGGTTCGGGGTGGAGCCGAGTTTGATGCCCTCGCGTCGGGTGGCAGTGATCTGGTTCCTGAGGGTGTCCAGGGCCGCCTTCGGTTCCGTGAGGTACTGGGGGAGGTCCTGGGTGGGCGGCTTCTCGGTGTGGGTTGCCTTGTAGGTGTTCGTCCAGTTCGTCAGTTCCGTCGTCCAGGCGTCCGGGTGCGCGGGGGCCGCGTACTGCACCGTCACCTTCGGCCTGCCGTCGTCGCCGCGGAGCCGGGCCCAGTCCTTCTCGGTCATGGCCTGGCGCAGCGAGGCCGCGTCGGAGCCGCTGACGATGGTGTAGTGGCGGTTCTCGCAGCCCACCTGGGCGAGCTTGAGGGCGAAGATGCGCAGGTGGAGCGTGCGGCCCGCGAAGTAGATCGTGTCGGCCTCGGAGTCGCAGATGTTGTTGGCCGTCTGGGTGAACTGGTTGCCGGTCGAGCCCGCCTCGTCGATGGACGGGGACTCGAAGGACATCGCGGCGGGGCCGGCCGGGCCCTTCTCCTTGATCCTGCTGAACGCCCTGGCCAGCGACTCGTTGTAGCCGTCGGGGCGTTTGTCGTAGACCAGGACCGTCCTGAGGTTCCGGCGGCCGCGTTCGCCGTTGAAGTTGGCCAGGGCCTGGGCCGCGTCGTTGTTGGTGGGGAGGATGCGGGCCAGGCCGGGGAACTTCAGAGCGGCCATGCCGTCAGGCCGGTCCTCGTTCGCGATTCTGTCGCCGCTGATCCGGGCCGCGAGTACCGGGATCTTGTTCTCCGTCAGGCGTTTCACCGCCGCCTCCGTGGCGGCGAGGCTCAGGTTGAAGCCGGTGACCGCGCGCAGCCGGTCCTCGGGGGAGGCGGCCATCCGCAGGAGGGTGTCCACGACCTTCGCCTGACGGCCGTAGGCCTGCCCGGGGTTGGCCAGCACCAGGCGGATCCTGGGTGGTTCGCCCTCGCCCTCGTTGGCCTGCCGCTGGCCCAGGTAGGCGCCCTGGAGGTCGCTGCGCATCTGCCGGCGCAGGGCCTCGCGGTCCGACTGGAGCGGCAGCATCATCGCCACCGTGACATGCGGCTGGTTCGCGATCCTCTGGTTCTCGCGTGCGATGGCCCGGGCCACGTCGGCGATCTCCGGGGTGTCGAAGTCGTAGCCCTCGCCGTTGACGCCGACGCACTCGCCCTCGATCCGCTCGACGCCGTCGGCGCAGGTGTCCGGCCTGCTGAGGAGGGAGGTGGTGAGGGTCACGCCTGCCACGATCGCCCCTACGAGCAACACCGAGTAGAGGATCTTCCGCCATCTGGGCATGCCCGTTATCTCCTTCGCCGGAGCTGTTCGGTGCAGGTGCAGCGCAGCAGGGGCTGTTCGTTCTCCGCGAGGCCGCTCCAGTCCGTCGCCGTCCTGCTGAGGCGGCCCGCGCCCTCGAACTCCATGATCGAGAGCAGGTCCAGCAGCTTGGCCAGCGTGCGGGCCGTCTCCTTGCCGGTCGGCCTGGTCCGCTCCTCGCACAGCCAGACCGCGTGCAGCAGTTGGTCGACGGTCCGGCGCAGCGGCGGGCCGTCCGCCACCACCAGGCCCTGGGCGCGCTCCCGCCGGGCGTCCGCCCCGCCCGGATAGGGGGCCTGGGCGATCTCCAGCAGGTCCGCGCACCATGCGCCGGGGCGACCGGGGAGTGTGGCGGCGAGGTGGCTGACCACGTCGTCCGCGCCGCCGGACACCAGGTGGTGGTTCATCCGGTGGGCGGTGAGCGAGCGGAAGGCCCCGTCGCCCTGGGCGCCCTGTGCCTGACCCGCCGCGCGTTCCGCGTAGTGGTCGCGCAGCAGATGGTGGTCGGCGTACCAGGCGGCGCCGCCGGGGCGGAGGCCGTAGAGCCGGTGCACCAGCAGTTGGCGGAGGCCGAAGTCGCCGATGAAGTGGCGTTCGCAGGTGGGCCATCCGGTGTCGGTGAGGAGCTGGGACACGTGATGGGCGGTCAGGTGGTGGACGTGGCCGAACTGGTGGTGGCGGAGCAGGACGTCCGCGCACTCCGTGTCGTGGGCCACCGACAGGTGGGAGAGGAGGTCGAGCCACTGGGCCCGGTGCTCGGTCGGCAGCCGTACGGGTAACTGGTCCAGGATCAGTTCGCGGAGCAGGACGTCCGCGACCGGGCGTTCGGGGGTGTCGTCGCCGGGGAGTCGCAGCGGGGCGTCCAGGATGTCGCGGTCGTTGGCGTCCGCCGGCATGCGGAAGGCCGCCGCGGCGGCGGACAGCCGGATCACCGTGTGCGGACGGCCGCCGCTCAGCCGGGCCACGGCGGCGTCGATACGGCGGCGGTTGGTGCCGCCCTCCGGCTCGGCGCGCTGCTGTCTTCGTACGGTCTCGCGGCGGAGCTGGTCGCCGGTGAGCAGCGGCATCCGCAGCAGGACCACGCCGTCGGCCAGGGGCGCCCGGTCCGCGGCCTCGTCCGTACGCCGGGACCAGGCGGGCGGGGCGCCGTCGGCCGGCCGGTACTCCGCCGGGGGCGCCGCCTCCTCGGGCGGCAGGCCGCCGTGCAGGAACGCTCCGCCGTCCGAACGGCGTGCCGTGCCCACGATCACCACGCGGTCGCGCTGCCCGGCCCGGCGGTCGGTGAGGACGGCGCGCAGCAGTCGCTCGCCGAGGGGCGACTCGGCGTGGTCCAGCAGCATGGCCGGGCGGCCGACCCGGCGGAGCCAGCCGGAGGGCGAGGCGTACGCCGCCTCCAGGTCCTCGCGCAGGGCCCGGAACAGGAAGCTCTCCGCCACCTCCCGTGCCTCGCCGCCGGCGCGGAAGTCGGCGGCGAGGATGCGCAGCCCGATCCTGGGCTGGCCGGCCGCGCCGGGATAGGCGCCGTAGAGCCGCTCCAGTTCCGCCCTGCCCCGGGGAGCCAGACGCTGGAAGAGGGCGTCCAGCAGGGCGTTGCTGACGGCCGCCGAGTACGGGTCGAGTGCCTGCCCGTACAGGGTCATCAGCAGGTTCCGGATGGCGCCGCGCAGCACGCCCCGCCAGAAGTCGCCGGTGCCCAGGCCGCGCAGGCGCTGCTTCTGGGCCAGGCCCTCATAGCGTTCGGCCTCCGTCGCGACCGCCTCGGGCGTGCCCTCCGTGACGCCGGTCGCGATCATGGCCAGTCCCGGGAAGAGCCGCGGGAAGGTGAACGAGCCGCCCGTTCCCTGCCAGGTGCACAGCCGGCGGGCGACCTCGACCAGGGCCTCGGTCGTGGCCGAGCGGGCGCCGGGCTCCGGGTCCGCGCGGTCCGCGTACACCGGTGAGGCGCAGTCCAGGTGGATCACCGGCACCTTGGCGGCGAAGCGGTCCCGTACGGCGCGCAGCAGGCGGCCCTTGCCCATGCCCGGGCCGCCGGTGAGCAGGACGACGGGCAGGTCGGAGCCGTACATCAGGTCCCGGCCGGCCCCCGACGGCGTCCGTCCGAGCAGCCGCGCGAAGAAGCCCTCCTCGCCGAGGAGTTTCTCGAACCCCAGTTCTTCACACACGGACCCCCCATGGAGTGCCTGCCCGCCCGGAGGCGGGTGACCCGTGACCGATGTGCCAGAAAAGATTCAGTGGAACACGGAACCTCTGACCGGACAACGGGGGTGGCACGGACGGAAGTTGCCGGTGATCGCGCGGACCGTGGCCGGGGGTCATCCCTCCGGCGGTCGCTCGTCGGTCCGGTCCGACGTGGGCCAGACGTAGGGGAGGTCGTCGGGGACCCCGGGGAAAAGCTCCGCGTACGTGGTCGCGTCCTTGCGGACCAGGGCCGAGCGGTGGCTGCGGTGGAAGGTGTCGTCGCCCAGCCAGGGGGGCAGTTCGCCCTTGGCGGCCAGCAGGGGCTGGTCCCGTACCGGCGCGTGGGGGCGGGTCGCCGCGAGGTCGGCGACGAGGGTGGCCGCGCAGGTGTCCTGATGGCCCTGTTCACGCCAGACGCGGCAGATCTCCAGGCCGTAGCGGACCAGAGCCTCCTCGTAGCCGGCCCACATCCGCACGGCCGGGTGCCGGCGCCACGCGTAGTCCGGTATGACCAGGCCGCGCAGCACCTGCAGCGCCTCGACCCGCTGTTTGCCGAGCCGGCGGCGGTCCAGGACCAGGGCCGACTCCCGGAAGCCGGGGTAGGGAAGGAAGGTCTGCATCCGTCCTCACGGGAGAGGCAGTGTCTGTTCCGCCCAGATGGTCTTGCCCGTGGCGCTCTGGCGGGTGCCCCAGCGCTCGGTGAGCTGGGCGACGAGGAGCAGGCCGCGGCCGCCCTCGTCATAGGAGCGGGCCCGTCGCAGATGGGGAGCGGTGTTGCCGCCGTCGGAGACCTCGCAGATGAGGGTCGTGTCGTGGATCAGGCGGAGCTGGATCGGTGGCTCGGCGTGGCGGATGGCGTTGGTGACGAGTTCGCTGACGACCAGCTCGGTGACGAAGACGGCGTCGGACAGCCCCCACCGCGCGAGCTGCGCCACCACGTCCTTGCGGGTCTGGGCGACCGCTGACGGGTCGGCCGGCACCGCCCAGGTGGCGACGTGGTTCGCGTCGAGCGCGCGGGTACGGGCGATGAGCAGGGCCACGTCGTCGGCCGGGCGCTGCGGCAGCAGGTCGGAGAGCACCGTGTCGCACAGGGCGTCCAGCGAGGTCGCCGGGCGGGCGAGGGACTCCCGGAGCCGGTGGACCCCGGCGTCGATGTCGCGGTCCCGGTTCTCGATGAGGCCGTTGGTGTAGAGGGCGAGCAGGCTGCCCTCGGGGATGTCGATCTCGGTGGCCTCGTAGGGCAGGCCGCCCACGCCGAGCGGGGGCGCGGCCGGGAGGCCGACGAGCTCGACAGCGCCGTCGGGGCTCACCACGGCCGGCACGGGATGCCCGGCCCCGGCGAGGCAGCAGTTCCGCGACACGGGGTCGTAGACGGCGTACAGGCAGGTCGCGCCGACGTCGCCGGAGGTTTCCGGGTGGCCGGTGGTGTCCGAGTGTCCGGTGGTGTCCGAGTGTCCGGTGGTGTCCGAGTGTCCGGTGGTGTCCGGGTGGCCTGAGGTGTCCGGGTGGCCGGAGGTCTCCCCCTGCTCCTCCTTGTTCAGCCGGGCGACAAGGTCGTCGAGGTGGGTCAGGAGCTCGTCGCACGGCAGGTCGATGTCCGCGAGGGTGCGTACGGCCGTGCGCAGCCGCCCCATGGTCGCCGAGGCGTGCAGGCCGTGGCCGACGACGTCGCCGACGACCAGCGCCACCCGCGCGCCCGAGAGGGGGATGACGTCGAACCAGTCCCCGCCGACGCCGGCATGCCCGCCCGCCGGGAGATAGCGGGACGCGACCTCGACCGCGGCCTGCCGGGGCAGCCGCTGCGGCAGGAGGCTGCGCTGGAGGGTGACCGCGGTGGCACGCTCCCGGGTGTAGCGGCGGGCGTTGTCGATGCTCACGGCCGCCCTGGCCGCCAGTTCCCCGGCCAGGACCAGGTCGTCGTGGTGGAAGGTCTCGGCGCTGCGGTACCGGACGAAGAAGGCGACGCCCAGGGTGGTGCCACGTGCGGCGAGGGGCACGGTCATCACCGAGTGGATGCCGAACGCCCGGACCCGGGCGGCGCGGGCGGGGTCGCGTGCGAGCCACGCCGCGAACTCCGGGTCGGTCACCTCGTGCAGGGCGGGCCGCCCGGTGCGCAGGCTCTCGAACGGCGCCGAGCCCGGAGGGTAGGAATCCACCTGGCCGGCCGCCACGGCCGACTCCGGTGCCCCCGGAGTCACGGACCGCAGCGCGGCCCGCCGCAGCCGCAGCGGCCCGTCCGCCGGAACGGTGTGCGCGGGCGGTTCGGGTACGTCGTCCAGCGTGTCCAGCAGATCGACGCTGACGAAGTCGGCCAGGGCGGGGACGGTCACGTCCGCCAGCTCCTGGGCCGTGCGCGTCACGTCGAGCGTGCTGCCGATGCGCCGGCCGGCCTCGGCGATGAGCTGGAGCCGCTTGCGGGCCCAGAACTGCTCCGTCATGTCGTGCGCGGAGAGGCAGACACCCTGGACGGTGCCGTCGTGGTCCCGCAGCGCGGACAGGAAGACCGACCAGGCGTGCTCGTGGTCCTCCCCGGGGGCGCGCAGGTAGTTCTCCTGGTACTCCGGCTCGCCGGTCCGCAGCACCCGGGCCATGCTGCGTTCCGCCCGCTCACCGGCGTCGTCGTCGACGATCTCGGACACGCGCAGCCCCACCATCTCCTCCTCGGTGAGCGCCGTGGAGCGTTCCATGTCCGCGTTGGCCCGCCGCAGTCTCAGCCGGGTGTCGTAGATCGCCAGGGCGCAGCACGGGGACTGGGCGAAGCTCCAGCTCACGAGGGATTCGTCGAGGCTGGGCCGCGGCTGCCCACCGGCCAGGGCGGAGACGATGAGCCAGGCGCGGGGGCCGGTGCCGGGCTCCCTGTGGTGGGCGAGGATCCTGACCGTCTGCTTGCGGCCGTCGCGGTGCCGGAGCGCGACGTCGCCGTTCCAGCGAGGCAGTCCGGCGAGGGCCGGCATGCCGCCCCGCACGGGGATCGGCTCGGCCAGCAGATCCGCGGCACGGCGGCCGGTCACCTGCCCGGACGCGTACCCGAGGAGCTGCTCGGCGCCCGCGTTCCAGCCGGTCACCGTGCCGTGTTCATCGAGGGTGATGCGGGCGGTGAGGGCTTCGCCGACGAGTGCTTCGAGGGCTCCGGGTGCTTCTCCGAGCGACCGGCCGGCCCGGCCGACGCTGACGGGCTGCTCCATGATCGGTCATCTCACTCTCGGGGTGAATGAGCCATAACCCCGGACAAGCGCAATTATCACCTGGTTACCCCGATTACGGCCGGTATCACCGTGCCGCCACCGGCTGGGAACGTGTTCCTCGACAACCGCTGCGGCTAGGACACGATCCGCACCTTCTTCGACACCGTCACCTGGTCGACGTCCGACACCCGCACGGTCGTCTTCATCGTCCAGTTCCCGGGGAGGGGCAGGTTGACGGAGTTGGTGCTCCAGTAGCCGCCCACGTCGGTCAGTTCGGCGTCGATCGGGCCGACCTTCCGGGAGGGCAGGGTGAAGGTGACGCGGACCTCGGGGATGACGATCAGACCCTTGTCGGAGCCGTAGACCACGGCCTGGACGCCGTTCTCGCCGACGCGGGCCGGGTCCACGGTGACCTGCACCGATCCTCGGCCGGTCACGGAGTCCGTGCCCGTGTCGTAGGGCACCGTGATCAGGGTCGTGGGCGGCAGCGCGCCCGCCGGGGCCTGCTGCGCTGCCTCGGCCTGCGCGCGGCCCGGCAGCGTGGTGGTGAGCAGCGTCGTGATCAGCAGCACCACGGCGGCGACGGCGACCTCGATGAGCACGGAACGGCGCAGACCACGCCGCCGCACGTCCCCGTCCCCGTCCCCCGGCTCGGGAGCCGGCGCCTCCGGCTGCTCCGGCTCCTCGGCGTCCGGCATCCCGGGCCCTCCGGTCGCTTCCGGCGACAGCGGGGCGCCGACCGGCTGCGCGACCCGTTCGCGTACGGCCACCGTCCGGGCGGTCGCCGGTGCCGCGAGGCGTGCCGTCCAACGGCGCGAGTACCCGGCCGCCAGCACCAGCGCGGTCACCGCGACCAGCTTCGCGAGCAGCAGCCGGCCGTACGACGTGCCGGTCAGCGCGGAGACGGAGCCGAGGCCGCGCCACGACTGGTACACGCCGGTGACGACCAGGACCGTCACCGAGGCGAAGGCGATACGGGAGAAGCGGGGCACGACCTCCGTCAGGTCCTCGCCGGACGAACGGCGCAGGGTCAGGAGCAGTGCCACGAGCCCGCCCAGCCAGACCCCGGTCGCCAGCAGGTGCAGCACGGACGACGTCATCGCCAGCGGCACCTGGATCCCGGCGGAGGCGTGCTCGGCCGCCGCCCAGGTCAGGGCCAGTCCGACGGCCAGGGCCGTGCCCACGGCCAGCGCTACGGGATCCCTGCGGTCGCGGCGGTCACGGCGCCTGGACAGCCACACCAGGAAGGCGGCGGTCAGCAGTAGAACGGCCAGCCTGGCGAGCAGGGCCAGGCCCGGGCGGCTGGTCAGGGTGCGGCCGAGGGCGGAGGCGTCGAAGGCCGACGCCGGGCCCGCGCCCGCCTCGTACGGGGCGCGCAGCAGGAGCAGGACGGCCGTCGAGCCCAGCAGCGTCCACCAGGCCGTCACCAGCGGCCTGCGCAGCGGGGACCTGTTCGCGGGACGGCACAGCAGCGCGAACGCCGCCGCGCCGACGAGCAGCGCGGCGGCGAGGTAGGCGAGGTAGCGGGCGGCGTCGTAGAGGCCGCCGGTCAGCGGGTCCTCGTCCGGGCCGGTGTCGATCTGCGTGGTCGTGGCGGACCGTTTGCCGACGGAGAAGCTGAAGGCGCCGGAGACCGGGTGGCTGTCGGCGGACACCACACGCCAGGCCACCGTGTAGGTGCCCTGGGCGAGCTTCCCGGGCAGGCCGACCCGGGCCGTGTCGGAGCGGCCGTCCGCGTGCGTGGCCTCGCCGGTGTGGACGCGGCGCTGGTCGGGGCCGAAGACCCGGAAGGAGTCGTCGAGCAGGCCTACGGATTCGGTGAAGGTCAGGGTGACGCTGCGGGGGGCCTGTTTGACGACGGATCCATCGTCAGGGTCGGTGGTGCGCAGGGCTGCGTGGGCCGAGGCGGGGGCTCCACTGAGGAAGAGCAGGACCAGCACGGTGCCGAGCAGCACCAGGGCTTGGAATCGCCGGGGGTGTCCGACATTGCGCTCCTCGTTCCGCCGTGGGTCCACGTGGTTCTCCGTGTTCGGGATTTCCGGCCTCGGGATACGTACGGATGGGAGTTGTTCGGCGCTCAGCGGGGAGGGTGGTTTGTGTGGTGTGGCGGCTGCGGGTGTGTGGGGGTTGTTCGCGCGCACGCGGCGGAGCCGCAAATCGATACAGCCCCGCGCCCCTAAGAAGCAGGTCGCGACAGCCCTGCGATCCGAGCAGCCTCCGTCGGATAGCGCGCCGTCAGCTCCGCCTCATCCCCGTGTTCATAGCCCTCGAACGTGAAGCCGGGCGCCATCGTGCAGCCGAACAAGGTCCACTGCCCGCGGGTGCTCCCGCCCATCCAGGTACCTGCCGGGACGGTGAACTGGACGTGCTGGCCGCCGAGGACATCCGGTCCCAGCACCACCGTCCGGGTGCTCCCGTCCGGGGCGAGCAGGAGGAGTTCCAGGGGATCGCCGAGGTAGAAGTGCCAGACCTCGTCGGTCGGCAGGCGGTGCAGGGCGGAGAAGGCGTCCGCTGTCAGGAGGGCGACGATCGCCGTGCCCTCGGGTCTGCCGTCGGGGCGTTCGGGACCGGCCCAGGTCTGCCGGAACAGGCCGCCCTCGCGCGGGAGCGGCTCCAGTCCGTAGTGGGCGACGAGCTCGTCGGGAGTCACCCGGGGAAGAGTACTTCCCGGTCGAGGAAGGCGAGCTGCGCCTTCTTCTCGGGCAGGTACACGTCCGGGAGGTCGATCTCCGGAAGGACGACCACCGGCCCCTCCGTGAAGCCCAGCTTGAGGAAGCGGGCCACGGCCCTCTCGTTGCGTACGTCCGGGTCGACCACGACCCTCCGGCGGCCCAGGCCCAGCAGGACGTATCCGGCGATGGACGCCACCAGCCGGGCCGTCCAGCCGGAGCGTGTGCCGCCCGGGCCGGCGGGGGCGAGCAGCAGGTGGACGCCGATGTCGCCGGGCCGGACGTCGTAGCACTCGCTGACGCGGTCGGCCTCGGGCTCGTAGGTCTGCAGGAGGGCGACCGGCTCGCCGTGCCGGACGACGAGGAAGGCGTGGTGGGTGGCGAGGGTGTCCAGGTGGGCGTAGGTCTCGGCCACCTGCCGTTCGGTGAGGTCGTTCATGCCCCAGAAGGCGGCCCGGTCCTCGTTCACCCAGCGGTGGATCACGGCGGCGTCGGCCTCCGGGTCCAGGGGCAGGACGCGGACGGTGCCGAAGCCGTCGGTCGCCTGCTCGTGGACGGCCGCGCGGGAGGCGTACGGGTCAGACATCGGCTTCCTTCTTCAGCAGGGTCCAGTCGGTGACGACCGGGACGAGATCTCCGGCGAGCCAGAGGGGGAGCTGGTCGCGGTGGTGGGTCGAGCCGGGGACGCCAGAGGCGCCGAGCGGGACCACCCAGCGGCTGTCGTCGCGCCGGGCCAGGTCCCAGACGTAACGGGCCGCCGGGCCGCGGGCGGCGCGGTCGGTGAGGCCCGGCACGCCCGAGGTGCACAGCACGCAGTCGTGGTCGCCGGACAGCGCCGGTTCGTCGTACGGCGTCTCGGGGTGCAGCGGTCGCCAGGGGGTGAGCCGGTGTGTGTCGCCCCAGACACCGGCCGGGGGCCGCCCGGCCACGTCCTCGAGCGCCGCGCGGACGGCCGCCGGGCGGTCGATTCCGTACAGGTCCTCGGCCCGCAGCAGGTGTTCGAGGGCGAAGCCGACCCGCGGGAGGAGGGCCAGCCAGGGCTGGAACACCTCCGGGTACGCCGGTGGTACGGCGAGCGCGGCGAAGGCCGGGTGCGCGGCCAGGTGTCGTACGACCGCTCCGCGCACCGCCGCGTAGCGGGCCGCGTCGGCGCTGCCGGCGTCCATACGGCGGTCCCAGGAGAGGAGGCGGTCCCGGAGGGCGGCGGCGTCGGGGGTGAGGCCGCCGAGGGCACGGAGGTGGTCCAGGAGGGGGCCCGCGGAGGCGAGGTGGGTGTCCGTGTGGATCGTGGGCATGTCGGCGGCGGACCAGCGCTCCTTGCGGGAGAGCAGCGCGGCGATGCGGCCGGCGCGGTGCGGCGGGGCGAACTCGACGCCGAGGGGTTCGGCCGGGCCGCGCTGGTTGGCCATGACGGCGACGCCGTCGGTGAGCCCGGCGCGGGGCGTCTCGTGCCGGCCGTGCCATGCGTGGCCGGGCTCCCAGGCGGGCACCACGCGCATGCGGTTGGACTCGGCGCGCAGCGGCACCCACCCGGCCACGCGGTGCAGGACACCGCCCTCGGTGTCGGCGGCCTGAACGACGTTGACCGGCTCGGCCCACCGGTCGAAGGCCCGGTCCACGTCGGCGACCCGGCGGGCCCGCAGCAGCGGCAGCAGGGCGCCGAAGCCGAGATCGCCGGTGACGCGGGGCGGGTAGCGCAGGCTGATCGCCACCGGCACGCCCAAGAGGTCCGCAGGGTCGCCGTCGAGGCCCTCGGGGCCGCCGATGACCACCGGGCCCCGGCCGGTCTCGATCACCTCGACCTCGACCGGCTCCTCGCCCGCCACCTCGACGGTCTCCGTGTGCCGGGCCGCGCGGTGCCAGACCCCGTCCGGGCCGAGGGCCTCCACTCCGACCCCGGTGCGCCGCAGCCGCTCCCGGTAGAGGTCCTGGTAGTCGGCCATGGCGTTGGTGATCGCCCAGGCGACGGAGCCGGTGTGCCCGAAGTGGGCGATGCCGGGGACACCGGGGACGGCCAGGCCCACGACGTCGAACTCCGGGCAGGACAGGTGGATCTGCTGGTAGACGCCCGGATCCTCGATCCAGCGGTGGGGGTCGCCGGCGATGACCGCCTGCCCGGTGACGGTCCGCTCCCCGCTCACCAGCCAGCCGTTGCTGCCTGAGGTGCCGGGACCGTCGGTGGCGAACAGGCCGATGGCGTCCGCGTCCAGGTGGGCCAGGGCCTGCTCGCGCCAGAGCTTGGCCGGGAACCCGGCGAAGAGGATGTGGGTGGCGAGCCAGACGCCGAGGGGCGTCCAGGGCTGCCAGGACCCGGGCGTGAGGCCGGTGCGGGCGAACTCGGGGGCCGCCCCCGCCCCCTCCGCCAGCCCCGCGTTGACCCCGTCGACGTACGCCCGCACCCACCGGGCCGTCTCGGGGTCCCGTCTCTCCAGATCCGCGAAGCAGCGTCTGGCCGTGTCGTCGAGTCTGGCCCGTCTGGCGAACCGGTCCCAGGCGAGGGCGCTCTCGCCGAGGAAGGACGCCGAGGTGCCCTGGGCCCGGTGCCGCTCGGCCTCGAGCTGCCAGGCCCGGTCGCGGGCGGTGACGCGGCCCTGCGCGTGGGCGAGTTCGGCCGCGCTGCCGGCGCGCAGATGCGGAATGCCCCAGGCATCACGGTAGATCTCGGTGGCCACGCTGTGCTCCTTCTGTTCCTAGGGTTCTTTAGGTTAGGCTTGCCTAAGTTGATCGTCCGGAATAGTACGTGAAGGGTGAACAAGCGATGGGGCAGGGGCGGGGTTGGGAAGGCGCGGTCCTCAAGCTGCTGCGCGCGAAGGATTTCGTGTTCACCGTGACCGGCGCGCGGGACGTCACCCCGGACTACCGGCGGCTCTCCTTCACCGACGGCGGTCTGCTGGCGGTGACCGGCGTCCATCCGACCATGTGGGTCCGGCTGTGGTTCGACAACGCGGGCAAGCCCCACCAGCGGGCCTACACCCTGGTCGACCCCGACCCGGAGGCCGGCACCTTCAGCCTGGAGTTCGCCCTGCACGAGGGGTGCGCCAGCGACTGGGCCAGGACGGCCGAGCCGGGCGACACCGTCGAGGCGACCGTCCAGGGCACCGGCTTCGAACACCCGAGCCCCGCGCCCTCGCACGTCTTCGCCGTCGGCGACCCGGCCTCGCTGCCGGCCATCAACTCCCTGCTCGACGCCCTGGGTTCCGCCCCGGCCACCGTCTGGTTCGAGGGCGGCGGCGAGGACCTGCCGTTCCGCACCGACCCGGCCCGGCACGAGCTGCGCAAGGTGCCGCGCCAGGGTGCCGAGCTGGTCGACCAGGTGAAGGCGGACCTGCCCGGACTGCTCCAGGACGCCTCCGACCCGTATGTCTGGATCGCCTGCGACACGGCGACGACCCGGACCCTGGCGGCCTACGTACGCAAGGAACTGGGCCTGCCCAAGCAGCGGGTGCACGCGCTGGGGTACTGGCGCGCGTCCTAGAGGGCTGCGGGAGCGCGGCCCGGCCCGGGCCGGGGGATGATCGGGGCATGGACGTCACCCTTCACCTCGCCCAGGACCCCGAGGCCGACGCGCTGCTCGGCCGCAGTCCGCTCGCCGCACTGGTCGGGATGCTGCTGGACCAGCAAGTCCCGATGGAGTGGGCGTTCAAGGGCCCGGCGACGATCGCCCAGCGGCTCGGCACGGACGACCTGGACGCGCACGAGATCGCCGCGCACGAACCCGAGGCCTTCGCCGCGCTGCTCTCGCAGAAGCCGGCCGTGCACCGCTACCCGGGCTCCATGGCCAAGCGGATCCAGCAACTGTGCCAGTACCTCGTCGAGCACTACGACGGTGACGCCGAGGCCGTCTGGAAGGACGTCGGCACCGGCACGGAGCTGCTGAAGCGGCTGGCCGGGCTGCCGGGCTTCGGCAAGCAGAAGGCCCAGATCTTCCTCGCCCTGCTCGGCAAGCAGCTCGGGGTGCGGCCGACGGGGTGGCGGGAGGCCGCGGGCGCGTACGGCGAGGCGCAGTCCTTCCGTTCCGTCGCCGACATCACCGGGCCCGAGTCGCTGATCAAGGTGCGGGCACACAAGCAGGAGATGAAGGCGGCGGCCAAGGCGGCGAAGGCCGCCGGCCAGTAACGCCCACAGGCGTCAGCCACGTGGCCCGCCCCAGGTGGCGGGCCCTTCCGGCCCGGTCCAAGCATGGATCATGACGGTCCCGCGCGGCACCTTCCGGAACTCATGGCTGCGGGTGTTCGTCCTGCTGCTCGCCCTGCTCGTGCCGGGCGCGCACGCCGAGGCGCACACAGGGCCGACGGTCACCGTCTCCGGGGAGAGCACGGCCGTCGAGTGCGATGTCCTCGACACCGCCCTGCGCCCGTCGGCCCGGGCCGCCCGGCGCACCGCCGTCCCGCTGCGCCCCGCCCCGCTCCCGGCCCCCGGGCCCGCGCACACCGCACCGCGCCCCGTGCCCGTACCGCCGGGCCCGCCGCACGACCCTCGCCCCCTGCGCTCCGAGGTCCTGCGCTGCTGACCGGACCGGACACCGGTCCCTCAGCCCCGCACGGAACAGGAACGACGAGGAACGACGAGGAACAGCCATGCTTCAAGACCCGTACGCGGTCCTGCGCGCCCTGCTGCGCGCGGAGGCCGCCCGAAGCGCCCCCAAGCCCCCTTCCCAGCCGGACACGCGGAAGCCGCGGCACCCCTCGAAGGAACGGGAACGCGACTGATCCACCCGCGGCGGCGGAGGCGGCACAGAGCAGAACAATCGCCCACGCCGCCCCCACCCCCGAGCACTACCCAAAACCCACCCCCAGATCTCCCCACCCAAATCCGTCCCCACGGACCGGGCCAGGGACTTGAACACCCCGCTGCCGACCACCTGCTCCACGGCGGACGGCCGTTCTTCCGTACGTTCCTCCACCGGGGCGGTGGCCTCCCGCATCTCGTCCGGCCCCTTCGCCCCGCGGCCGCCCCGGCCGTCCGACAGCCGCTCGTACGCCGACTCCCGGTCCACGGCCCGGGCGTACCGCTCGTACAGCGGCGACTCCCGCACCGCCCGGTCCAGGGCCTCCTGCCCGACCGGACCCATCAGGGACTCGGGCGCGCGCAGCCGGGTCGCGGCGACGGGCGTCGGGGCGCCCTTCTCGCTCAGCACCGTCACCACCGCCTCGCCCGTCCCCAGGTTGGTCAGCACCTCTTCGAGGTCGTAGGGGGACTTCGGGAAGGTCCTCACCGTGGCGTTCAGGGCCTTCTGGTCGTCGGGTGTGAAGGCGCGCAACGCGTGCTGGACGCGGTTGCCGAGCTGGGCGAGGACATCGGCGGGTACGTCCTTCGGGGTCTGCGTCACGAAGAAGACGCCGACCCCTTTCGAGCGAATCAGGCGCACGGTCTGCGTGATCGACTCCAGGAACGCCTCGGAGGCGTCGTCGAAGAGCAGATGCGCCTCGTCGAGGAAGAAGACCAGCCGGGGCTTGTCGACGTCGCCGAGCTCGGGCAGGTCGTGGAAGAGGTCGGCGAGCAGCCACATCAGGAACGTCGAGAAGAGCTGCGGCCGGTCCTGTACGGCGTTCAGCTCCAGGACCGAGACGACGCCGCGGCCGTCCTCACCCGTCCGCAGCAACTCGGCCGTGTCGAACTCCGGCTCCCCGAAGAAGCCGGACGCGCCCTGCGCCTCGAAGGCCGTCAGGGACCGCAGGATCACCCCGGCCGTGGCGGCCGACAGACCGCCGATCGTCTTCAGCTCCTGCCGTCCCTCGTCCGAGGTCAGGAAGGTCACGACCGCCCTGAGGTCCTTGAGGTCGACCAGCTCCAGGCCCTTGCTGTCGGCGTAGTGGAAGATCAGGGCGAGGGACTGCTCCTGGGTCCGGTTCAGCCGCAGCACCTTGGACAGCAGCACCGGTCCGAAGCCGGTGACCGTGGCCCGGACGGGGATGCCGCGGCCGTTGCCGCCGAGGGCGTAGTACTCGGCCGGGAACCCCGTCGCCGTCCAGCGCTGGTGGACGTCCTTGGCCCGGCCCTCGACCCGGGCGTCCGAGCGGCCCGGCGCCGCGATCCCGGAGAGGTCGCCCTTGATGTCGGCGAGGAAGACGGGCACCCCTTGGGCGGAAAGCTGCTCGGCGATGAGCTGGAGCGTCTTGGTCTTGCCGGTGCCGGTGGCGCCCGCGACCAGGCCGTGGCGGTTGAGCATCGCCAGCGGCACCCGGATCTGCGCGTCCGGCAGGCACTGCCCGTCCCACAGCAGGGCGCCCAGCTGCAGGGCGGGTCCGGAGAAGGCGTAGCCGGAAGCGATCTTCAGGGCCTCCTGGGGGAGGGCGGCGGCACGCTCCGACACTTCCGGAGCCGGCGCCGACGGCATGGTCTCGCGGTCCGGCATATTCACGCCCCTGTTCCCGGTTCGTACCGCCTTGTGGGGTTTTTTTCAGCGTCGCACTACGGCGCCATGGCTGCGCCCGGAACGTCTTGCCCGGTAGGCTTTCCGTGTGATCTTCAAGCGCATCGGAAACGGCCGGCCGTACCCCGACCACGGCCGGGAAAGCACCCGGCAGTGGGCGGACGTCGCGCCGCGCCCGGTCCGCCTCGATCAGCTCGTGACGACCAAGGGGCAGCTGGACCTGGAGACCCTCCTCGCCGAGGACTCGACGTTCTACGGCGACCTCTTCGCGCATGTCGTGAAGTGGCAGGGCGATCTGTACCTGGAGGACGGCCTGCACCGCGCGGTGCGGGCGGCGCTCCAGCAGCGCCAGGTGCTGCACGCGCGCGTGCTCGAGCTCGACTGACCCCCGCCGGTAACGGGTTGCCCTTTCGGGTTCGTCTGGTCCGTCTGGGCGATGTCGAATGATCATCTAGTAGGCATCGTCGCCCAGGCGCACTACGCTGCGCTCATGAGCATGCTGACTCCCCCCGGCATGGGCGGCAAATACCGCATCACGGGCAACAAGCACCCCCGGATGCGCGGGCCCCGGCGGCGCGGCAGGCTCGTCGTCGTGGTCGTCGCCTCCGTCACCGTGCTCGGCGTCGGCGGCTGGGGCACGCTGCAGCTCATCGACGTCTTCACCGGCGGTGGCAGAAAGGCTTCGGCAGCCGGCAACGGCACGGACTGCGCCCCCAGGACCAAGGCGAGCGCCTCGCCCCCCGCCAAGGCGCTGCCCGAGCCGCGCACGATCACGGTCAACGTCTTCAACGCCACCACCCGCAGTGGTCTGGCGAAGAAGACCGCCGACGAGCTGAAGAAGCGCGGCTTCAAGATCGGCGACGTGGGCAACGCGACCAAGCAGTACGACAAGAAGGTCAAGGGCACCGGCGTGCTGCTCGGCCCCGCCGCCGCCCTCGACAGCTCGCTGCCCGTGCTCGGCACGCAGCTCCCGGACGCCGAACGGCGTACCGAGGAGGCGCGCAAGGGCGCCGCCGTCGACCTCGTCATCGGCGACGGCTTCAAGGATCTGGCGAAGAAGCCCGACGCCGACCGGGCCCTGACCAAGCTGGCCAGGCCCGAGCCGGCGGCGACGCCGAAGAAGGGCTGCTGAGACGGGCTGCTGAGACGGGCTGTTGAGACGGGCTGTCGAGGGGCTTGATGCGAGGGCCCCTCAAGGGGTCCGGGGGTGCCTTACTCCGCCGCGCCGTACATCCGGTCGCCCGCGTCGCCGAGGCCCGGCACGATGTAGCCGTGCTCGTTCAGGCGCTCGTCGACCGAGGCGGTCACGACCGTCACCGGGGTGCCGGCCAGCTCGCGCTCCATGATCTCGACGCCCTCCGGGGCGGCCAGCAGCACCACGGCGGTCACGTCGTCGGCGCCGCGCTTGATCAGCTCCTGGATCGCCGCGACCAGCGTGCCGCCGGTGGCGAGCATCGGGTCCAGCACGTACACCTGACGTCCCGACAGGTCCTCCGGCATCCGCGTCGCGTACGTGGAGGCCTCGAGGGTCTCCTCGTTGCGGATCATGCCGAGGAAGCCCACCTCGGCGGTCGGCAGCAGCCGGACCATGCCGTCCAGCATGCCGAGCCCGGCCCGCAGGATCGGCACCACCAGGGGGCGCGGGTAGGAGAGCTTGACGCCCGTGGTCGTCGCGACCGGCGTCCGGATGTCGACCTGCTCCGTGCGCACGTCGCGCGTGGCCTCGTAGGCGAGCAGGGTGACCAGCTCGTCGGCGAGACGGCGGAAGGTCGCGGAGTCGGTGCGCTGGTCGCGCAGCGTGGTGAGCTTGTGGGCGACCAGTGGGTGGTCGACGACGTGGAGACGCATGTCCACAACAGTAGCCGGGCCGGGTTGCACCGGTCGCACGGCAAGCCCACCGGCGGGCTGTCACCCGTTCGCCTGGCGTCAATCGCCCGTCCGAGGGAAGGCGGGAAGGACGAACTGGGGGTGATGAGCCAGATGCCCGACCGGGATTTCCGAGAAGATCTGTCACCGCGCGCATGGCCCGGGGCGGACCCGGCGGCCGGCCGGACGGACGAGCCGGACGTGTCGCCCGCCGAGCGCCGCCGACGCCGCGCCCGCTTCCTGCGCGACCTCGCCGAGGCCCGCGAACTGCGCGACCGAGTCCAGCCCCGCCGCGCCAAGACGGCCCGCCTGCGACACGCCATGCGCATGCGCACGTTCCGCTGGTAACACCGGCCCACGCCACCCGAGGGCACCACACGGGTACGCCGCCGACACCCACACGCACCCATCGGTGCCGCCGGCACGCTGTCCGACCATGGGGCCCGGACGGGTCCGTCGGTGGCGCCCGCACGGGTTTGCCGTGGCGCCGCCACGGGTCCGTCCGGAGGACCCGGACGCCTTCGCTGCCACGGCCGCTGCGTCCGCCCGTGAACCGGCACGCGTCCAACCGTGGGACCCGCACAGGTCCGTGGGTGGGACCCGCACGCGGCCGTCGGTGTCGCCCGAACCGGTTTGCCACGGGTCCGTCCGGGGGCCCGGGCGCGTCCGGTGCGCAGGGTCGTGCGCGGCCGACCAGGGTACCGGTACGCCTTCCGTCGGGAGGACCCGTATGCGTTCCGACGGTGGGGCCTTGACGCGTCCGCCGGCGGAACCGCACGCGTCCGACCGTGGGACGCCCGAGTGTTCCGCCGGTAGGAAACGGGTGAGGAAACCGTCGGAGAAGATCACGAACCGCGCGGGCGTTGTCGCGATGACCGTGCGTGGAGTGGGGGAAAGCCGCGTACGATCCGCAGGTGGCGGCAACGAGCGTGCGATCAAAACTGCCGGACACAGGGTGCCGAAGACGTCCCCTGAACGCCTTGTTTCTGCCACGATTCCGAGTGGGCGGGGCTCGGACGAGCACTCCCCGCCCTCAACCTCCGCCGGGGGGACCCCCAACCGGCACGCCTCTGACCAGTGGGAGAGTCACGGTGTACTTCGCCGCACTGCTCGCGCGCACCGAAGACGGGTGGAAAGCGAGCGACACAGAGCTCGACGATGTGGAAACCCTGTCGGATCTGGCCGACCTGGCCCGTGAATCCTCCCCCGACGAGGACACGGTGCTCGTGCTCATCGAGCAGGAGGACGCCTGGTTCGGCGTCGTCCGCGTGGACGGCGAGGACGACCCTCGTATCTACGTCTCGGACGCCGCCGCCGCTGCCCGCAGCAGCTACGGCGAGATCCTGCTCACCGATGAGCTGCTCGGCCGGGATCCGGACGACGGGGACGACCTGGACGCCCTCGATCTCGACGGCACCGAGGACGGTGAGTCCGACGAGGACGAAGCCGAGGACGGCGACGGGACCGCAGGCTCCGCCGACGCCGTGCCGCACGGCCCGGTCGGCGACGTCCAGATCCTCGACGACCTGGGCGTCAGCGAGAAGGAACTGCGCCTGATGTCGACGGAGGCCGTCACCGAGATCGCCGAGTCCCTGGGCGCCTCGGAGACGCTGGAGGCCGTCCGCTGACCGGTCCCGTCGGCCCGGGACCACCGGATCCGGTACGGGACCCCTGGCGGCCCGCGATGCGACTCGCCCTGGACGAGGCCGCCGAGGCCGTCCGGGGCGGGGACGTCCCCGTCGGCGCCGTCGTACTGGCCCCGGACGGCACGACCGTGCTCGCGGCCGGGCACAACGAACGCGAGGCCGGCGGCGACCCGACGGCCCACGCGGAGGTCCTCGCCGTCCGCCGGGCCGCCGCCGAGCTCGGCGGGTGGCGGCTCGCCGGCTGCACCCTCGTGGTGACGCTGGAGCCCTGCACGATGTGCGCGGGCGCCATCCAGCAGTCCCGCGTCGACCGTCTCGTCTACGGCGCCCGTGACGAGAAGGCCGGCGCGGCCGGCTCCCTCTGGGATCTGGTCCGCGACCGGCGGCTCAACCACCGGCCCGAGGTGATCGAGGGCGTGCTCGCCGGGGAGTGCGCGCGGTTGCTGAGCGACTTCTTCCGGAACCGCTGAATACCGATTTCTGAGCACGCCGACCCTTGCTGTAATGTCTCCCTCGGTAGCGTGTCCGAGCGGCCGAAGGAGCTCGCCTCGAAAGCGAGTGTGGCGCAAGTCACCGAGGGTTCAAATCCCTCCGCTACCGCTCTTGTGAAGGGCCCCGTCGCTTGTTCTAGCCCGGGGCCAGGACGGCAGGTCGTCGATGAGCCCCCCGACCTGGCCGCAGGCCATCACGCCCAGGTCGGTGCGGCCGTCGACCATCGCGGCCTTGAGGAGCAT